>CADCFX010000001.1 GCA_902800945.1 uncultured Erysipelotrichaceae bacterium
TCATCATAAGTCATTTCAATACCATGCTATACTGCTGCGGTAGCTGGTAAAGTATTTAAATTATACATTAAATAAGTACCACTTGAATCAAGTTTAAAAAATCTTACAGAAAATTGGACATCTCCTGCACTCTTTGTCGCTTCACCATCTATAACCCAAGGAAATAAAATTTTATCTTCTTCAACGAAAGTATCAACATCGTAGTATGGGACGGCGTAGACTCTGCCTTCGCCGTCCGCATTTATATATTGAATTACACAACACATAGTAGATAAATCAATACTATCATGATGTCTTGGTACTTTAAAATAAACCGTTTCAGCTCGATGGTCTTTATTTACGCTTAAGAATTCAGGTGCGTTTATTGTTCTAGTCTCTAAGTCAATCTCAAAGAATGGCTCATATCCTGGAAGTAAAATTGCTATGCTCGGAGGATTTGTGTCCTAAATTTCATACAGAACTTGAAAATATTCTTTTGAATCAGTTACCATTTAACTTATTCCTCCTTCCGATCAAACCTGAATTAGTTAGCAGTGATGCTGAAGAATGGAGAACAAGCCTTAGTAGTAGTACCGTTATAATTATTGCAAACTTCACAGAAGTAGTAATAACCAGGAACACTTGGTAAGAATCCTTCTCCTGTTGCACCTGGCATTGGAGTATCGTTATCAACTTCATATTCACCTGCTTCAGCTGTTAAACGATCTTCATCTACAGTTGTTCTCTCACCAGGATTATATCTATACCATTGATATGTTATACTATCTTTAACAAGATCACGTCTTTCACCGAATCTTGATTCAATTTCTGCTTGGACTTTAATATCACCTTTAGCAGTAACTTCAGTTAAACTGTAAGAAGGTTTATATCCCTCAGCGATAGTAACAATAGGTTTAGAAGCTCTATGAGTAACACGAGTACCATCACTCCAAATTTCTTCTTCTTCTTTGTTCATATGATCAGCAACTCTTAATCTGTAGTATCCATCACCTTCTGCGTGACCATTAGTTACTGCAGAGCCTCCTGTAATTGTATAAGAAGCTTCAGTAGCACCTTCAATAGGCTCTTCATTATCTGGATTACCATCAATAGAATAATACCATTGATATAATAAAGTACCTTTATCTGCAGGATGTGCAGTAATACCAATTGTTGCTTCATATCCATCTTCTACTTCTAGAATAGCTGTTTCGGCAACTGCTCCGCCTTCTTCAACTACTGGAGGAAGTGGATGAGAAACTACCATTCTATAAGAATCAATCTTCGCAGTACTATTACCTTTACGGTTAGTAACTGTTACAATATAATATCCAGTACTTGGAATTTCACCTTCAGAGAATTTCTCATAAATCTTTACGTAATTCTCATCTGCTGGATCCCAAATAATTTCAGAAACTGGATAATATGAATAAGCATCTTCTGCGCTAGAAGCTCTGTCTTTCTTATAATAAGCTTTATTAACAACTGGACTAGTATCTTCAGTTTCTTTCATTATGCTCTTATATCTCATTGGATCTGAAGGAGCACCCATTTGAAGAGTATAATGTCTCCAAGAGTAAGAGATCTTACCAGCATCAGCGCTTGTTGCTTGAACTAAGAAAGTAGTTTCTTTATCAAGCAATCCTGTTTCTGGATCTCTTTCTAACCAGAATTCAGATAGACGTTCATTATTTTGAGTTGTCCATTCACCAGTTTCAAGGTTCTTAATGAAGAATGGCTTTTCAGCTCTTACTTCATCATCATCAAGAGTAGAATCTTCTAATCTCTTAATAATTAATTCACGATTATCATCAAGTACAAGTGTACTATCGCCTAAATTATTGTTTGCAAGCTGTCTTGCTAAAATATCAAAATCAAGTGCTTTCTTTACTTGGACAGTATGATCTAAAGTAGATAAACTATATGTGATCTTACCATCAACAAACTTGAAGAAACGAACTGCAAAAGTAATATCACCAGCAGTACCAGTAATTTTTGAGGAAATTGGCCAACCAAAAATGATATGATCAGGATCACTCTTTGTATCAATACACCATGGAACAGATACACCTTCAATTAATTCGCCATTTTCGTCAGTAGAAGCAGATCTCCATTGAATGTAAATTCTCATATCCTTATCATTAACATCGTCATAAGAAGCTGCTAAATCTTGAGCATCAAAGAATCTATCGCAATAGAAGTAAAGAATTTCTGCAATTTCATCACCCTGTACAGAAATGCCGTTTTGAGCAAAATGCTCAGGAATTGCAATCTTACGAGTATTTAAATCAATTTTGAATTTGTCTTCATCTAATGGTAAAACTGTATAAATAGGATCAATTGCCGCGAGTTCTTCAATAAAAGAAAAATATTCATTTAAAGAAGTAATATCAGCTGCCTGATAATAGACTCTATTTTCTACTGGAGTAGATTCTGTAGCGATTTCATAACGATTTTTTTCTGCGTTCCAATAATAAAATTCATCTGGAACGAAATTTTGTGCTACATTTTCTACAACAGTTGGAGTAATATGAGGTGCATTAGTCTCAGAAATATCTTCCGGAGCAATAACTACACCATTTTCGCCATGACCCATTAAGTCTTTAGTGGCTTTTCTCCATAAGACTCTATATTGTTCGGCATTAGAATTATTAACATATGTAATCATGTAATTATCCAATCCTTTCTTAATATTTGTTAGTAAAGTTTTCCTTCAAGAGAACTTGAAGGAAAACCATACTATTATAATTTATTTTGTCCAAAGATTATTCTTCAACTTCAGACCAGTTTTCAAGATCATCTTCGGAAACTTTTACTTGATGGTAAAAATATTTTCCATCTTTTGTAAGTAATTTTCCTTCATCGGCACGAAGTTGATAACTACGAGTGTAGTAAACATCTTCTAAATGAACAGGACTAACAATAGTCCCGTTCGTACCTAAGTATGTATATAAAACAACTTTAGTCATTTATTTCTCCTCCTTATCAAGCGTATGGATAATCAGCTTGTCCGCTATAACGAGCTGTATTAAGTGCATTATCAAATATTGAAGTATCAGTATCTGGTAATCTATAGAAATAGATATTACCAATCGTTGATTCTTGATTTTGCCAGAATGCATTCTATCCAACTGTTGTTAATTGACAAGGATCTCCAGGACCTCCAAACTGGAGCACTTCCAAACCACCTGCATATTTATAATATTGGAAAGCATATTCTCCAATAGTTACAACAGAACCTGGAAGCTGGAGTAATGGTTCTCTGCCAGCATTATATAGTGCTTGAGAGAAGGCATCAGCGCCAATAGTTGTTAATTTTGTACTATAAAAATCTGGAGTCTATAATTGACTACAACCTAAGAAGGCTTGAGCGCCGATTTGTCTCAATTGAGTCGGCATCTAGAAGTACATAAGATTCTTACAATACCAGAATGCATTAGCATCAATTAAACGAACTCTTGAAGTATCGCCTTGCCAGAAAATATGTGTGATTCCTGTACCTGGACCATCTTGAGTTGAAGTAGCTTGGAAACCACCATTACTAATACCTATGACAGGTTTGCCATCATGTTCTGTTGGTAGAGTAATTTTACCTGAAAGTTTCTTTCCGGCAGCAATAGAAATATAATATCCATCTTCAACATTATATTGGCCACCATTTTCATGGAAGAATCCAGAAGTGAATGTGAAGTAAGATTCATCTGTTGCATTCTCAGTAGCATCTTCTGCAATAAAACAAGCATAGAATGTTTTATCACTATTTTGTGAAATAAGTTTTGATAGGTCTACAGTTCTTGCTAAATTAGCAGTTCTTGGGAAGCTATTATCTTTATTATCAACCCAACCTAAGAACTTATATCTCTGAGTTCCTGTTAATCCACTTTCATCTGTTGTTGCCAAATATCCAGGATCATGTAAATGTACTCCATAGTTAGCTCTGTAAGAAGCATCAGTATATTCTCTTTCTGAAATAGGATCTTTAAATATGATTCTATAAGAAGTAATTGAAAATACTGCATAAAATACATAACTATTATTTTGTTCAGAGAATGTTAAAGCACTAATCTAATCTCCAGTTGTAAAAATCTAACCGTTATTAATTAAACTATTAGCTTCTTCATCTGTAACAATACAATAATCTGGATTTAATGTCCAACCTCTAAAGTCATAATTTTGTTTTGCAGCTGTCTTAGTTGTCAATGTTGGATGAACATTTTCTCCTTTAGCATATCTAATGACATCTAATTCATTATCTTTACCGCTATCTAGTCTTTGGACATATTTTGCAAGATAAGCTTCATTGATATATTTAGCTCTAATAGTCAAATCTGGCCAAATTGCTCCATAAATATCAGTCAAATCAGATTCATTAATAGCTGTTTCTGGAGTATTATCAATATACATTTCACCAGAAATGTATGGGTATGTTTTTCTAGTTAAACCAGCTAAATTTGTAAACAAGTTCATAACACTTGCATTTCTATAGTCTTCTCTGAAGATATCAAACAGATCAAGAGAAGGAATAACTGATGAATCAACAGTTGTATCTTTAGTGAAAATCTTCTGATTCAATGTTAAATTCAACCAATCAGCTTCGCTATTACCAAGATATTCTTCATACAAACCATGCTCATTGATTTGATAATATGGACCTGCTCCTTGAGGCTCACCATATTCAACTTCTTGATAAGGTGTCCAATGAACATCTTCTAAGTTAACTCCTAAAGCATTAGCGCCTGCGGCACCATTCTTTAAAGCAACTAAATTTCTTAATAAGATATAAGAACCATATCCTAAATTACCACCAATAATGTTAAGTCTTGTAATTGCATGACCAATAGGTCTGTTGGCATTATCTTTTGGAATATTATTGATATCTAAGTCAGTGACTCCTTCAATATATAATCCTTTATATGTTTCAGGATCATTATAAGTAAATACGCCATTTTCATATGTTCCTACTTCTGGACGAGTAGTAAGTAATCTTGTCAAGTCAGAAGCTTCTTCTACTTCAAAATTACCAATTGTCTTTGGTAAGTGAACAATGCCTAATGGAGCACCTGCCGCAAAGACAATCTCTGATAGAGATGTATCAAGTGCTCTAAATTCATTTAACTTACTTGAACCTGAGAAATCTAAACCACCAGTTAAAGAACCAATCTTAGATAAGATGATTTGTTTTAACAATGGTTTGTTATTACTATCATTCTTAGCTGCATAGAAGTTAACCTGAGTAGGATCATACATATTATGCTTATAACCAGGTACATCAGAACCAATTCTTAAATCAAGTAAACGTCTACCACCATTTACTAAGAAACGTGTTAAGTATGTTGTACTTAAATCGCCTAAACTTGAAATATAATCAGCTCCAGGGATTTTAAAGATCTGGTCATTTAATCCTACACCATTTCTATACTGAATTCTCATATCCTCATTAACATTAGTCCAAACACCATCTTGTTCAGAACTACTGTCATTGTATTTAACAGGAACAGAAGAAATTTGGTCAGTATAATAACTTAAATATTGTTTTAAGAAAGGTTTAATCTTAAAACCTGGTACTGCATCGAAATATGGAACAGGATAATCTCCATGTTCACGTCCAGTAATACCAGCTGCAGCTATTTGTTCATTTGTCATATCTAAGTAAATATCAGATGTATTTACGTTATTCAATGTTGAACGTGCTGTAATTGAACTACTTGCCAGAGATGCTTCACTATAATCACCAGCTAACCACATAGAATCAATATAATTCAAACGGTTACGAAGTAATAACTCTGTTGTTAATAATTTATCACCTTGGCAGCAATAAGCATATGTAGGTGTTGCTTCAAAGGTTAATACACCTTGAGTAGTATAATAACCAATTCCAGAAGAATATGTGGTAGCAAAATATTTATAATATTCATCAAGTCCTATTGCAATAATTGGACGAACACCCATCATTGCATATGAACCGAATACATCTGCTTTACATTCATAAGCACCAACAATATTTTTATATGTTAAATTACCATGATTTCTATTATTACTTGACTGGCCTCTCATGATAGCATATTCTGTAATAATATCTCCTTTATACATGCTCCAAAGATTATTCCATAATACGCTAGTTGCTGTTGAGAAAGTACCATTTTCAGTACATTCTTCATCATAATCCCATAAGTAGGAACCAGAGTTATTTAAACCTAACTGAGTATCAATATCATAAAAAATTGGATACCAAATATATTCGCCGCCAACTTCATGAGGACCAAAAGTAGCCAACATCATGTTTTTACCACGAGAGTCGAAACATAACAATAATTCAGTTAAGATAAAGTAAACTAAGCAATAATGTAAATCTAAGTGTTGTTGTAATTGACTCTTAAATTTTTCTAAACGATATTCTATACTATCTTGAGTAAATCTTGTTTGGAAACCACCAGTTACTCTAGTAGATGTAGCACCATGAATACCTGTATAATCTGTAGCTGTTAATAAATCTACATATTCATGAGGAGTTACTTGAATTGTAACATCTCCTGTGTCAGGATCCATTATAGGTTCATAATCTACAATAGTATTTTCACTTGCTCCCTTAGTATCAGTACTATCTAACCAATAAACTAAACGCTCTAAATTATAAAACTTTTGACGTAAGTAATGGTTATGAGCAGTACGATTGCCGCCGACTTCTTCAACAAATTCATCTGCAACAGAATCATTATAATTTAAAGTCTCACCTAAAATAGCTTCAAGTGGATCGGCACTAGGATTATAACGAACTTCATAATGTCGAGACATTTCTAACTTGGTCTATTCAGATCCTTCAAGACCTCGACGAGTATCAAAACCAACTTCTCTCGCCGCTTGATTAGGGAATTTTAATGAACACCAAGAACCTTGGTTATCTTTCATTTCCCAACATTCAGCAACATCAGCAACGGTTTTTCCTTCAACATAAGGATGAGGAGACTCATTTTCAAAGCCATAATATTCATTAGAACTTTTATCTAAGTTCATATTATATCTACCAATGTATTCATAATCCCCATTTGCAAATTTATGGAATGTTAATACTGGGAAACCATAAACGGTAGTTCTCATATCATTAGAAACTTCAAGTCCTAAATCAGCTAATGGATGTTTATTATATAATGGTGCTTGTAAGTTACCCATCAAATTAGCCATACCAGTATTATAAGTACCAGAAGATTCCATATAGTCAATCTTCCAAGTAAATTTACTTGTACTAACAGATTCTGCATCTACATGGAATTTTTTGCCTAATTTCTTATATTGTTTCATACGAGCTTTATAAACATCTGATGGCTCATCGTCACCTTGTTTTTCTACACTCTTACCAACCCAAGTTCCATCTGCATTAAAGTAATGATCTTTATAGATAGATTGTCCTTTTAATGGACCATGAGTAAATTGCCATAAAGTCTTTGATTTATCAACTTTATCTTCTTTAAATTTTGTTTTATAATTACGACGAGGATATTCCTGTGAAGAAGTACCCTGAACGTTTATATCTACTCCTGTTGCCATATAACTTGGAGTATGTGTATAATATTCCCAAGGAGTAATTTCACCATCATCTAATAATTTATCAGCGGATGGATTAGTAAATGTAATATTACATTTTCTATTATTACCTTTGAAATATGGTAAAATTTCATTATCACTATTATCTGCAATTTCCCATGTTGCATAAGGCATCGTTAATGAATTAGGATTATTTTCATTATATTGAACTAATAAATTATAATCTAATAAATTATCAGCACCAGCTTTTGTTAACTGATTTTGATCATAAAGTTTCATATCATGTTTATCAGCTAAGTAATTATGAATAACTTGAGGCGTAGATAAACCTGTACGGAACATACGAACTCTGAATAAATCAACATCGCAATAATCTGAATTAAATACTAAATCCTTGTTAGTAATATACCAACCAACAGGATTATCACGAGCATCTGTTGGAAGAGGAGCTGCGCCGGCTGGCACACCATTTAAATAAATATAAACTGTATGATCTGTTTTGGAAATAACAAAACTTAAATTCAAAATTTGATCGTCTTTATAACGAACTCTAACTAATTTCTTAGAAGAATTGAAGAAAGCTTCTTGTGTACCAACAACAAAACCATATTTATTTTCATCATCACTTAACCAACTGCAAATAACACCTTTTGTAATATTAATTTCATTTGCGACATTTTCTTCATCATCCCATGGAGAACCCCATTCATTATACATTACTCGTAAATTAGGATCTTGTTCAATTTCCTTCATTGTTTTAGAGCTTTCTTTATGAGGAGTCCATGTATCTGATGCACTATCATAAGATTCATAGAAATATTTAGCAGTAGATGTAACAAGAGTTGAATACTGTTGAACATTTCTAACTCTGAATCTAAATTCAAAACTGTAATCATATTGGTTATTAACCATATAGTTACCCATTGGAATAGTAACTTTTGCTCCATTAGCAATAGTTAGATATGATCCACTATCATAATCTGCAGATCCTGGAGTAGGAGATTCCCAACCATTATTTGCCCAGTTAAAACCAGTTAAAACAACTTGAGAATTATTTCTTCCTTTATCAATCCATTTATCTCGATTTGATTTTAATTCTGAATTAGATCTACCTGCAGCACTTAAATTAATTAATAAGAATTCTGCTGGTTTAATCTCTAAATCTCTTGAACCTTCTGTAGTAACATAAACGTCAATGCTTTGAGATTCAACCCCTAATTGAATTGTAAATGTATTTGGAGTAATTGTTTGATTTGGTTCTACAGTATATAAAGCTGAAATATCCCAATATAACCAATTCTCTATACTATATTTTGCTTTTAATTCAGAAATTTGAGCACCATCTTTATAAAGAATAAGGTTAGATTCACGATTACCATTGTTTACATCTACAGGATTATAAATCATATAAGGAATTGAAGCATTTTCATAATTAACAATTGTTGTATTAAAATCTCCAAACCAAATTAATGGAGTTTCATTATTGGCCTCAGTCCAAGCTGCTTGGAAAGTAATATGATCAGATTCTATTTCATTACGGTTAACAATTGTACTTACCCATAAATCAATATTATGTACTCCATGAGATTGAGTATCAATAGATACAGCTTGTTCACGACCAAATTGTGATTGTGCTAAAGAAACTTGTTTTGTAGGAATTTCATCTCCATCAACAGAAACATGTAATGTTTCAGTAAATGATGAAAATTCACTTGAAGTAGGTCCAATAGGAATATAAGATAATACTAGACCTCCTAAATCTTCTTCTGTAATTGCTGGGATGTATGCATTAGAAACTTTCTAAATACCCATTTCTACAGTTTTGATATTTGCAAATTTCTTAGTTAAACCTCTACCTCTATTATATCTTGAATTATCAGAGTTAATAGTTACACTGATTTCAATATTATTACTCAAAGGAAGAGTTGATGTATCAAATTCAAACAGTTCATCATTAAGAACTGTATCAGCATCTTCAATATCTGGTGTTCCTCCTGCAAGATCTCTTGCTACGATAGAAATATAAACAACTTCATCGGCATCGGAATGAGGATAGAATTTAATTGAAGATTTTTTACCGTAAATATAAGTAGAATTTAATAATTCAATATTATCCCATTGTAAAGACAAGTCTATATCTGAGGTGCCGCCACCGCCACCTCCGCCGCCACCAGAACCACCACCACTAACAGCGATTAATTCTACGGCAAACATTCTATTACTATTTAAAGAATTGTCTAGGACTCTAAAGAATCTACCATCGGAATTTATAATTAAAGCATCAATGTCTGGAATTGCACCGCTATCTAAACCACTGACGCTAAAATGATAATATGGATCACCATCGCTAGCATCATCAGTATCTTTTATAATTGTGCCTTCGTCTTCATCTCCAAAGGCCCATTCAATACTTGAAGATCCACTTCCTCCGGAACCACCGCTTCCACCAATCTATTTACGAACATTATTCGCATCTAAGAAAATTTTACCAGTATCTGATGCAATATATACCCAACCTTCATGATGTTCAAGTGTACTAATCATTGCTTCAGTACCATATACTGGTCTAAATTTTGTTTGATTTGTTATCATGCGGTATCTCCTTTCTATCTTTTTTTCTTTTTCATATATATAAAAAAGAAAAAGGTGGAAGAGAAATGATTTATCTTCTCTTCCACGCTTTTTTCATTTCTCTTAATTATTTTAAAATTAAAAAGAGCCAATTATTAGAAACTGCCCCAAACCATTTCTATATTTAATCCTGCAGCTGTACTAGCTCCACTTTGATTAGATATAGCATTTGTGGTATTTGTAAAAGTTAAACTCTTACTACTAAAAGTGCTATAACCATTTTTAGTAGCAGAACCACCTGCACCATATGTCTCTTTAATAGCTTCTTTCAAAACACCAATACTTTTTGCATTAGCTCCAGTACCAGAACTATATGCAGATGCTGTATAAGTAGGATCATCAATATGTGAATTGGTATCATGAATTGTGACTTGAGTAGTTTGAACTCCAGTTACGTGACCTGTTGCGTTTGTTGTAACTCCAGTAATAACATTTACAGCTTTAGAACCATCATAACTATTACTGCTATCTGCTTTTGTTGTGCTAACAGCAGTACCATTTGTATTAGAACGAGTTACATTAGCATGAGTAACTGTAACAGTAGTTGAAACACCACCATCATTATTATTACCAACTAAATTTGTAGTAGCTTCAGTAACAGTAATTAAACTACCATCTCCAGCAAATTTAAGAGTACCAACTGTATCACCAGTGCTACTTCTTAAACTAATACCATCACTTGTACTATTTTCAATAAAACGATAATGAGTATCAGTGTCATTAGTAGCTTTAACAATATCAAATGTTAATGTACTTGCAGTAATTACACCATCATTACCTTCAGTACCACGAGCGATAATTAATGAACCTGGATAAATTGTTTGTCCATTTAGTGACATTTGATTTGCAACAAGCATTGTATCGCCAATATGCATTGGTACTTGTGTTGTTCCTTTATAAACAACTGGACTAGTTCCTGTGGTATCAATCTGAGTAGCTGCGGTTCCAGTTGTTCCAATAGTACCAATATATGTCATAGCATTTAATGCTTCTAACAAATCCTGTGTTTCACTCTTGGTGTAAACATCAAGAGTAGCTGTACCATTCACAAAATCTACAGTGCTTTGTGAATCTCCATATTTAATTTTTGGAGTAAATGTTGTATTAACATTACCACCATAATTATCATTAATTTGTACTTTAAATCCTGCTGTTTGATTAGTGACTGCTACACTTGTAGGTTTAGTATCTCTTGATACAAATTTTACATCATTACCATCTTTCGTAATAGTAATATTTGTAACACCTTGAGTATCTGCACCAGCAATCAAACCTTGTGTAGTATCATTTGAACTATCTTGAGATTTAAGTTTTAAATTTACTCCACCAGTTTTTGATTCAGATTGTAATTCATATTTTGTAGAAACAGTAATAGTTGGAACTGTTATGCTTTCTCCACCAACTGTAATTGTTGTTGTTCCAGTAGTAATAACAGTACCATTTGATCCTTTAAACTGTACATAATTGGAAAGTGAAGCACCATTACTGTCAGTTAATGTATTTTGTAACTAAGCACCACCTGTAATAGCTACTGTTACTGCCGTAAAGCTTTCATTTGTAGTGTTAGTGTTTCTATTTATCTGAACCCAGTGTTGTCCATTAAATACACAAAGTATATTCTCTGATGTTGCATAATAAAAAGCTCCAGTATAAGCTTTTTGATCTTCTTGAGAAGTAATTGAAGGTAAAGCTGAAACGCTTGCTACGGTTACAACACCTTCATTTACTGGGCTTAAAGAAGTATCTTCATTACCAACATATAATCTATGAGAGTCTTCTGTTAAATAAAAAGTACCATGAATCGCTCCTGCGTTGGCACCTGCGGCTAACATAGTATTAACTGTACTTTGAGAACCTACTCTGAAACCAAGGACTGCACCGCTTTTTACATTTTTATCAGGCATTTACAAATCCTCCTTTGTTAACCATTATTATTCTCATCATCTTCTACTAAGTCTTGCCATCTTAATCTATTATCAATTTCTCCTACTTGTGTAGTTAAGTTAGTTACATTAGTCTATAAAGTATTAACATCACCAAGGACGCCTGACATCTGTACTTTTAATGTATTGACATTAGAGACAAGACCTGCATTAACGCCATCACCAAAAACGGCGTCATTTAAAGCTGATACATCAACAATAAGGCCATCTGTTTCACCAGTTCCATCTTGTCCAAAAACTGCTTCTTCAACAGCTTCTAACCGAGCAGATGCATCAACAACGTCAATAACTGAATCATGATCTAAGATCCAGTCAGCAATTTCTTTTAAGGTATCAAAATCTTGATCTGCGTTAGCAACGATCTTTGCAACTTCATTTGCAGCTATATCTCGGATAGAACCTACATCCCCAGCTCTTAAATTCAGAATTTCTCTTTCTACAGCAGCTGTAGGATTGCCCCATGTCGCGTCACCTCTTAAGTATAAATTTTGTTGTCCAGCTACAGGAACAGGTACAAGACCTGAAGTACCATCAGTTGATTCTGTGGCTCCTGTCATAGGAGTTATAATTAAAGAGAGAACGGTTTCTATAGGCTTAGATTCCCATCGATGGGTAAGTTCATTAAATACCAAAATTGCATTTGCCGGCAAGCCGTTCGAAATAAATACATCTTGTAAATCATTTAATGTACTTACGATATTTACAGTACCGTCACTAATTAATTTTGGTCCTAAATATAATTTTCCTCTTTCCGCATTAGTTTCAGCAATAAAATATAAAGTATCTGTATCTTTAGTTTCTAATGCGGCCCAAGCTGCAGGAGTTCCACGTAAAAATTTTACATAACCATTTAATTCAGTTTTCCAAGCCAAAATTTTACCCTCCTTTTGCTTTTCTCTATATTATTTTAAAAAACAGCAAATAAAATTAAAATAGCTTGGCCTCATTAAAGAAACCAAGCTATTAAATATTAAGGCTCTTCTTCCTCTTCTCCTTCAGGAACGGGAGGCCAGTTACTATCTAAATTTTCTAAAATTGTAGCTTTATCTGCATCAGAAATTACTGTATTAGGAATTGCAGTTAATAATGCAGTTACTAAATTCTCAAGTTGATTTACTCTTGAAGTTAAATCTTGAATTGTAATTTGAGTTGCAGGAATAATATTTTCTGGATCAGAATTATCTTCTTCGATATAAGTATATGTATCTGTTTTACTTACATAGTTTTCAGCTAAATCAGACACCTGATCTGAAGAAATCTCAATTGGTTCCCATACCTCTGTCACTATACCATCAGATTCACTTATTGAAGTTATAGTATAATTTTTACCAGAGTGTGCAGCATATTCAGGAGATTCGCTTCCTAAATATTCTTCTACATCAATCGCGCTATCTAATGCTTCAATAGCAGTAGTAATGGCTGTTCCTCTATCAGAAATTTCCTAATCAATTTTCTTTTCTAATTTTCCAAGAGCTACATTTAAAGTATCTGTTGCTGCTAAAGCACTCGCAGTAGAAGCAATTGAATATCCAGTAATTGCTAAAGTACCAACATTAGCTTTATTTTCAGTAAATGCACCATTACTATAAGTTAAACCTGTTACTAAATCTCCAGTGCCATTAGTTAATGTAATATTAGGAATTGTAACTGTTTTTGTACTTAATGTTGTTACATGTCCTAAATTATCAATTCCAATAGTTGGAATATTAAATGTGGCATTAAATGCGGGTGTTTGATTACTATCAATAACTGTACTAACAGCTGTCCCGGCGCTAGCATGTCCAAAAGTAATGGAATCATTAGAAGCACTTGCTGATAATGTAATCCATCTATTTCCTGGAATAAATGTTGTAGTATCATTATATGTTTCTGCTTCTAAAGTTACTGCCGCCGATTCACCTGTTGTTCCTGCTGATTCGGTAGATGCAGCATTTACTTTAATATTTCTCCAAGCATATGGTAAAGTATATTTATGCGCTTGAATTGCTGTAATATGTCCTGCATTGTCTTTAGTTATATCTTGAACAGTAAAATTACCAACACCATCAAGATTAGTATCATCTTTTGCTGTTTCTGTAATAGTATTTACTTTATGAGCAATAGCTAATGTTTTACTATTAGAAGTATTATCTCCAGCTAATGTAATCCATGTATTTCCGGAATTAATTGTTAAAGTATCTTTACAATTTTCTGGAATAATAGCAGTTGTATTAGCCGTCATATCTGTAGTAGCACTATCTACTCCATTATGATTAATCTATTTCCAACTATAAGGTAAAGTATAAGTATGATTTTGATTAGCAGTTATATGACCAGCAATATCATTTGCGACATCTGTAGCAGTAAAAGTATCTCCAGAATTATTGTCATTAAAGTTTTTTGTTAAAGCTGTATCAGTAATGCTATGAATTTCATGTGCAATGGTTAGAGTATCAGCAGTTGCATTTGAAGCAAGTCTAATCCATTTATCATGAGAATTAATAGTTAAAGTATCTTGAGTATTTTCAGCTACTATATCATCAGTGCCGGTTTCCATATTAGTTGTTTCAGATCCTACTCCATTATTTGAAATAGTTTTAAATCCATATGGCAAAGTAATTGTTAAAGTATCATTTCCTACAACATGGCCCATTTCATCTACTATTGGAGTATATAATGGAATTTTATCAGTCGCAATTGTAGATGCATTACTTTCTCCAACTAAATCTCCATTTTTATTTAACCAATGTTGAGTACTATCCACTCCCTAAAAATTATGGTGAATAGTAACATTAGGATTACTTGGATCTCCATCTACACTAACAGTAATCCATTGTTTAAATTGATTACTTAAACTAGATACTGTAGGATAAATATCTGCTTTAGTATAATCAATAAATTGATTAGCTGCTTTAGTTATTAAAGAATTATCCTAGTTGTAATTAATAGCAGCACTTTGTAATCTACCATTATCATCAATAATAGTAATTTGTTGAGATCTCATTCTTCCAAATCTAGCAATTTTATCTTTAACTTGATTAATTACACCAGACACACTAGAATTATCACGAGTTAAATTATCTCCTAATTCAAGTTTCTATACCATTTTAAGAATCATACCATTTAAAGTAGAAACATCTCTAGCATAAGTATCTAATGGTTTTAATTCCCAACGATCAGTTCTTCGAGCAAGAGTAATATTAGAAGGAACACTTTTAGCGTCTACATTCCATTCCATTCCTCGTTCTAATTTACTACTTTGATCTACAGTAGTATCTGAATAAATATATAAAGCATCTTTTTTATAAATCGTTCCAGATGTTGGTTTTAAATCAGTTTCAATAACTTGCCATTGATCTTCTTGATCACTATCTTGATAATATTTTCCTTTTTCATAATAAGTAACTCCGGTTTGAGGTCCTGTTACATTATTAATTAAATAATAATTAAAATCATCATTTTTAAGCGGTGAAGTGTCTAAAATATAACTTCCATCTCTTTCATAATGATATTTATCTGCTTCATAAAAATTATTAACAGCTTCAAGACGATTATTAACATTGCTTGGATCGTTATTTGCTCGAACAACAGCTTCTCCAATAGGCAAATAATTTGGAGAATGATTTTGTTCACCATATTCTGACCATTCACCAAAAGTATAAATATTTTTACTTGCTAATTCTTCAGCATGATCTTGGATATATGCTCTATCTAAAGCTAAATAACTAATTATAGTATCATCTTGTAAATCGTAATTTCTTATAAAATAAGTATTATCTTGATAAATACACAGCTCTCCTTTTCTTACAAAAGTACTTGTATCAATTTGAACTTGTGTAGTATCTGTAACTTTTCTATATGTACTATTTTTAGCAAAATAACTTAAATCAGAATCAAAAGAACCAATATATAAAGTATATGTGCCAGGCTAATCAGGATCTTCTACATAATAAGCCCCGCTAATAAATGTTGAAGCATTTAAAGTAATAGGAGTATAATATGTATTTTCTACATAAAGACCTTCATCACCATCTTCATTTTTAAATTCTTTTGTCTTTTTAATGGTGTAATATTTATCATCTCTTGCTCCAGTCATATCTGCATATGGAGAAGTATCTAATACAAAATTTCCATTTGTATCTTGATAATAATATATATATGGAATATATACACCTTTAAAGTTTTGTCCTTTAATATTTATTAAAGAATCATGTTTAATTTTCCAATATCCTCCAGTGTGTGCTGTAGGATGAGCTTCTCTATCTAATAAAAATCCTGCTGCAGTTTGATAAAAATAAGTATCTGATTCATAATTATCTCCCAATTGGAGAGGAGTAACTGTAATTTTATAATAATTTCGTCCACTTTGATATTCTGGATTCCATACATAATCAGCCATTGTATCATCATCTGCAGACTAAGCATTATCAGCTTTATACCATCTAAAACCTTGATATGGGAAATCTACTAAATTTGAAACAGGAATATAAATCGTTTTTACTGTTTTATAATAATATGTTTCACCAGGTACATATGTTGTAGCTACTACATATTGTCCATTAACAAGACGATAATATAATCCAGTATTAATTTTTTCCTAATTCATTTCTTCAGTCGGATCAACAGCTTCATAATTATATACTGATGAATCCTACCCTTCAATTGCAGTATAATCATATGTCAAATGTTTACGAACATAAGACTAACGATCAGTATTATAATAAATAACATTATTATCTAATTCTGCAATATTACCTAATTGTGCTTCTGTTCTTGGAGCAATTATCATTCCAAATAAATCATGAGCAGTATTAATACAACCGGCTAATGTGTTTACAGCTTTCTTATCATATTGAGTTCCATAAGTACCTCGCAAACGAAGTCCACGAAGCCCTAAACCTCCATTAGCGTCTTCCCATTCAATATCTAAGTTACGTCTATTTTTCTATTTAATTACATTATTAGTATCACGACCACCATAAACTATATCCCAAACTTGAGAAATAGTATTGCCAATACTTGGTAACATAATAGAAATTTCTTGAGTATCAACTTGAGATTGTTGATCTACAGTACCGTCATGTTTATTATATGTGTTACCACTTAATCCAGTTGGAGTAATTCTAATTTGATCTCGATTTACCCAATTAGATCTGGCAACATTTTGATCATATCTATTATATCCAAGAGAAACAGTCTCTGGATCAATTAAATCACTACTATATGCAATTTTACTTGCATTAAAACCTGCTTTATTATAATAAATAGCTGCTGGGATGGTTTCTGATGAATCTGTTTGCCATTTACGAGTTTCTTCACTATAATAAAGTGTTTTTCTATTTTCATCATTTTCAGATAAAAGATTTTCAAAAGTTTGACGCCAAGTAGTGCGTTCATCGGAAGGATAATAAATTTTATCTTCTTCTGGATCACGTAATAATGTAATTCCAAAAGCGCCCTAAGAAGATAAATTATTATCAGCATCTAAGTATAACTAACCTGAAGAATCTATTGCCGGTCCGGTTAATACGTTACTTGCCGCTTTAGTTCTAAAACCCCATTGTGGTTGCCAATGTAAATTATAATAAACGTTAGTTGAATCTGATCCCCAGTGAGGGTTAATTGGTAATAACGTTGGTGCATCTGCCGTAACACCAAATGTTGGTACTACAGTATTTAATTCTGCTACCATTACATACTTTTCTGTACCATTAGAATAAACCTTTTGCCATACTGTAGAATCATAACCACGAGAAGTTCTATAGTTAGTTTTATCATTATCAAAATTAACTTGATAATTATTTCTTGCAATAACTTTACTTAAATTTGGAAATGTATTATCTCCTTCAGAAAAAGTTGTATCAAGAATATTCCAAAATTCGCCTTCAGTATTATATGTATAATAACGACCCGGTAAAACTACCGCATATTTATAAAGAGTAGTTGCATCAAAACCTTCCATTGTATCTAATGCAGCAACTTCATTCGCGATATGAGCATGAGGTAAAGTTAACATAATTTCTTCATCACTCATATTAGAAAGATCTTCAACACTTCCTATATAAGCAATTCTTTGTGCAAATTCTGTAAAAGTAACTATTTCATAGCGCCCATTTTTATTTAGTTTAATAAAAAATATATCGCTATTTAAAAGAGTAAAAGAATGCCCAACCTCTAAATAAATAGTAGGTGTGGTTAATGCTGTATCGTCTGCTTTAATTACAGTATTACCATTTACATTTTCAAAATATAAATATGGATAACCTGAATCTGGATTATGATAATTAATACTTGTATATAATTTTGGTTTACCATTTTTAGCAGTTACACGATACCAAGGTTTATTATACGCTGTCGCATCTAAATCTGTATCATATTCAACTAAAACATATCTTCCTGCATAAATACCATCAGAAAGAGTATTTAAATCCATTTCATATCTGCTTGGATAAACTCTATCAAATTGGAATGTAGTACGTGATGTATTTGTTATATTTCCATAAAAACCCATAACATTATTCCTCCATTCCTTCATAAATTACATCTACAATTAATGACGCATTTGAATTATTATTAATAGCTCTCATCGAATTTACATCAAATTGTAGATTTGTAATCTCAGTTTGTCCATTAAGATCTAATTCATAAATACCTGTTATTCCAATAATAATAGGTTCAATTCCTGAATTTAGATAAAATCTAGTCCCAGGCAAACTTTGAACACCAAGTTGCAATATTGGAAAACAAGAGGCAAAAACTTCACCACTAACATAATTCTGGTAGCTTACTGGCTCATTAGCTGAAGCCGCAGAAGATATATTGGTGGGCTAGTTGTTTGAATGACCTTCGCCATAATAGCGAAATTGTTTAATCTTTTTTGCCATTTACTCCTTATCCTCCTTAATAAATTTTATCAACTGCTTTTGTTGCAGTAATATTCATAGTACCATTATAAGATAATTGATAGCTTATTCTTTGAACTATATATTCTCCATTAATTCCACTTTCTAAATCTGTAACAAATATTCTCGTATTTGGCTCAAGATAATAAATTGGAATTGCTGTAATACTAATACTTTCTGCACAAATAGCATATTGATATAATAATGTATTTAATTTATCCTTACAACTTTGTCCTTGCGCACTAATTGTAAATAAATGATTTATATTATTGTTTAATGAAATAAAAGTATATCCTTTTTGAGTTTCTTTTAAATCTGCTTTTTCGGCATCTGTATTCACAAAAATTACATTTGGAGTTTCTCTATAATATACGGCTTTTATATCAGTATTATTCTCTGCTTTTGGCCGATCTCCAATCATTGGTATAGAATATTTCTATAAATCTCCATCTGTATCTAAAAAATCAAACCAAAAATTCATCTTTTCTGGCATTTCAAAAATTGCTCTTGCCCAATATGGATAAGTATCTTTTGCTCCATAATATTCTGTTAAAGTTTTAGTGTAATAAACTCTTCCAGAAGCGGCACTTTGATATATATAATCTTTATTTGTCCCACTGTAATTATTTTTTCCTTGAATTGGTAAAAAATAATTCTTTTTATTATTTATAAAATCTGATTCAGCTAACTATTTTTTAGCACGCCAATTTCCATATAAATCTTGATAATAATAAACTGCATTAGCGTTATATTTCTAACCTTCTTGATTTTTAAACCAATAATATTTAGAGCCTTCTTTTTCATATTTACTTTTAGTTGGGGAGGCAACATTAAAAGTTCCTAAATATTCAGGGTCATATAATTCTCGCCAAAAAGATATTATATCTGTATAATACTATTCATAACCTGTTACTCCAGTAGGATAATAAGAAAGATTATTTTGAATAAATCTTTCTAAATAACTTGTGTATGTATAATAAGTTAAATTAGCATTATATCTCATAGGAGTTGCATTACCATTAGCATCATATGTAATACAAGGTTTATATTCCATTTGTTCTTGACGATAAAAATAAATTCCTTTATTAATTTCTTTTTGAGAAAGAGTACTCGTAACTTTTGTATAAGATTTATTAGAACTATTATAAGTATAATAAGTCTAATCTTCATCATAAGTATAAGCTTTTAGATATTTATATGTTGAATAAAAATATTCTCCATTATTTAATTTTTCTTGATTCATACTTTCTGTTACACGTTCATAACAATTAATATCGTTCATACTATAATGCATATAATCCCAAGCCATACGATAAATAATTTCTCTCCAATCTACTACTTTATTTGCTTCAGCAGCAATAGTAGTATAAATTCGATCATATTCTTCAGTAATAACAGCTTCTGGTAACTAAGGTTTATAGAAATATGAATGATATTCTTTTCCCTACTATGCAAAATAAGCATATTCATTTACAAAATATTGATAAGCGTGTGAACAAGATGGATTATGACCTACATAATATAATTTATTATCAACAATATCAAATAGAAAAATCTATGAATTTGGATTCCATGCTACACCACTTCCTGGAAATAAACTTTTTACATCTAATGTAGTAGTAGAAGTCCTATATAAATTCATATTTCCTTCTGGATAATGTCCAGTTAATTGTTTATAATATTCTGCCCAATCTAAAATATCCCACCAATCATCACTAAGTTTTGGCGTTCCATCAGCATTTTTTGGCATTTCTTGTTTTGCCCAAACGTTAATACGTTGATTCAATTCTCTTTGAGCTAATTCAGCAGCAATATCTCGTATTATTTCATCGGGTAATGGTTCAGTAGTCCATATAATTCCATTATAATCTCTATAATAAGTAGGTTTTTTATCTATAGCATATCTAATATGCACAGGAACAGTTTGTCCAGACTATAATGTTTTTTCTCCAAAAATAGAATAATCATTTTTAACATTTAAAAGATCTGGAGAATTTGTAAAAGCTGTAACTAAATTACTATTTTCAAATGAATAACTAATAGATGAAGTATAAGCTGCACTTTCACCATGTTCTTTGTCAGCTTCATCCCATCCTTGTTCAAGATTATTCCAACTTACATTAATATAAGTAGGTTTTCTCTGCCAAATAAATTGTCCATCTAAATTATAAAAATATTCATAATCTCCCAACATATTTTTAATTTTATCTAAACAGCAAGAAGTAAAAGCTTCGCCCACATTTCCAATCAAATCTCCTGCATATGTTAATGTTGTTAATCTATATCCTACAACATCACCATATTCTGCTTTTATAATTGTATAATATAAAGATCCACCAACTTCTGCCGCTGTTCGATATAATTTTGTAGGAGAATAATTATTTTTATTTTTAAATACTTTTTCATAATAAATTTCATTTGAATCAAAATCGCCAGTAGCAAATTCAAATTCATTTAAATCATTATCATAATAATAATAAGTATTTTTCTTATAAGTAGATGCGGTTAAATTTCTTTTTTCATAAGAAAATTGCTATTCAAAATTAAGATCAATCCTATGATCTAATTGTTCATTTGTTAAAGCAGAAACTTTAATCTATTGATTAGCTGTTAAATAATAAGTAGTATCTCCATTTAGCGTTTGGTTTGTAATTTCTCCAGTAGTAGATTCAACAGCTAAATAAAGAGGTGTTGTTCCACGATACTCCATTAATTCTAGCGCCGCTTCATCTAAATCATTAATAATAATATTATGATAAGGTTCGCGGGCATATTCATGAACTCCCTCTCGAATTATATCTTTAATTAATAATTTATTCTTTACATAACTTCCATCTTCAGTAATAATTGTCTCTTGACCAAAATCTACAGAAATAGCAGTTAAACTACCTCCCAAATCTCCATTTAAAAGACACATTTTATCTTTTCCTGAAATAGAAACTGTCCAAGAATTTACGGCTTGAGAAGTATTAAAAGAAGTAATAATATAAGTCCCCTAATTGAACCAAATTATTTCTGGATAATCTTCATTAATTCTATTTTTTAAACCTATATATACTTTAAATTTACTTTTAATACCCCAATAATATTCATGTATATTTAATTCATTCGCAACTAAAGATAATGAGCAAGTGCGGCGAACGGCAGATGTCCCATCAATATTGATAGAACCAGATGTCACTTGCCCAAGAATTTCTTCAAGAGGATTTTCATCAAAATCCATAGCAATTAATTTAACAGAAACGACTCTATTTCTATCATTATCTAATTGTTTAAGAAATTCTTTATCTAATAAATAATTCTTATTAGTCATCTATTCCGTTCGCCTCCTTATATTGTTCTATTGCATTATCTAATGCTAACATATAAGCTTCATAACTTGATATAACAGAAGCTTTTTTATTTGCTAAATTCCTATAATATGATGTAAAATTAGAATCTGCCGCCAAATAAGCATTCATATTAGCTACAGAAGGCTTTGGATTATCTATATAGCTTTTTAAATTTACAAAATCATTATAATTAACGGCAATTCGTCCAGTAGCTATTTTTGGAATATAACCATCTATATAATATTTATATGCATCAGTAGGATAATTTCTACGTCCATCTCTCGCCATTAAATAACTAGCTAATGCTCGTTCATAACCAAGTCTTTTAGCATAAGTAACATCATCATTTAAACCATATTCACTATCAAAAGAATAACCCGCAATTTGTTGAGAATAACTAAATTCTCCTATAACTCCACTATGTAAAATGATTGATTTTATATCAGAAGTTACATAAGTATCCCATGTTTGAATTTCAGAAATATCAATAACTTCACCATCAATAATAAATTGAAATACTTCATCTGTAGTTTTAATTAAAGAACCTGTATAAGGATCAAATAAATACCCAATATAAGGAGCAAAAGTATCCATATTTTTATCAATATAATATCCTTCAAAAGTATATGGTTTATAATCTTTATAAATCCAAGAAGCATCATAATGAAATTCTTGATCTTCTCCAGAAGGATTAGTTATGATATAATTTATAACTTCTTCTCGATAATCCTAACGCGGCATCCTTAATTGGTACAACGGTAATAAAAAAGGAGGCTAATCATCATCAGCATATTTTTTCATTACTATTGGTTCATTCTAATCTATTGCATCAATAGTTTTATTTAAAAAAGTATTCTATATAGTATTGACTATCTAAGTAAAAGAAGTACTTCCTACCCAAGAAGGACTTAAAAACGCGTCTATAACAGGTCTTTTTGTGACTCTAATATAATTCATTTTTAAAATAGATTTTTTTGTATCTTGTAAAAATTCAAATACATTATCAATTAATCGAGTTCCATCAATTTGACCTTTATTATTATAAGTATTAACTGTTTTATAATAAGATGTCCCAATAATTTGTCTAATTGGAATATCTTCAATAGTAATTTCATCAATTGTTCCAAAAATACTCGAAGCTTCTGCATCAAAGCTATAAGTAATTAAACCTTGATTACTATTACCTGCATAATAAAAATCAATTTGAGTAAAAGGATCTGCTTCATTAGAAACTCTATAAGAACCAGTTGCCCCAATAGTAATTTCTTCTCCATCAATACGAATCTTATCTCCTGGTAGCATATCTTCTACAAAAACTTCTGGGATAGCTATCCCACTTACTAAAGTATACCATCCGCCAGTTTTATTGGTTTGAGTTTTAAAAGCTTCAACAGCAGCATTGTATTTAGCTCTTCCTTCTTCTTTATAATAAGTTTCATTTTCATTAAAATCTCCAGTTGATAAAATATAATTTCCCATATAATTTTTAATGTAATACTAATTCTTTTTATAAGTTGCTGCAGTTAATATAATAGGCACATAATTATTTGATTTTTTAATATTTGCCCACTCTTCTTCATCTCCTATTTCTATAATAGAATAACCAGCAAGAGTAAATAATTCATTATCTATAACTTCAGCAATTGATTTAGTCGCCCATCTTCGCTAATAAGTAATTTTCTTTAACTAATCTGAAATATTATATTTAGCTAAATTTTCTAAAGTATGTTCACCAATTTCATAAGCCTAACAAGAAAAAGAATGAAGCATACGCCCAACAGTATCATTCGGAGATAAACTTACACTCATTAAACGTACTAAATAATTTCCTTCTCCTGGAGATCTAAAAGATTTAGGTTTTCCATCATTTAACCATTCCAAAACTTTTAATTTAAAAATACGTTCAGCGGCAATATTTTCCGGAGTTAAGTTTGTAGTAGTATTAAATTTCTTTTCTTTACGTCCCCAAGAAACAACGCTATCTCCATGAGAAGAATCAGATTCAACTGTCTAAATACCTAATTCAGCTTTAGTTAAAAATAACTCCTACTCATCCGATAAATAAGAAATTAAACCTGAAATAGGAAATTCTTTATAATAAACATGACTGTTTCTTGTAATAAAAGGATATTGATGCCCGATAGTATTTGTTTTACTTTCTTCAATATCAGTTTTAAAACTTGATATTTTTGGATTATAACGAATTTTTAATTGACGTTCACCATCATATAAGAAAGCATCCTCAAAATCACAAAAAACATCATTTGAAACTATTCGATTGGAATAAATTCCATTTTCATTATGTTGTTGAATACTATAACGATAAGTTAATCCCTATTCAACAGTACAATCTTTTAAAGACCATTTTGAAGGCTCAATAGATTGTAAATTAAAATCTTGAATCTATTCCCAAATCCAATTATTAGCATTATCACAACGTCCAATAGAAAAACTACCAGAAATTACTGGATCTTCATCATCTTGAATAGTTAATAAAACATAACCATTATTAAAATCCATTGTTGCCTTTAATACTATATTAACTTCTGGATTAATAGATCTTCTTTGAATAATACGATATTTCTATGAAGATACTTTCATTCCATTTATAGAAGTTGCTGTAAATTGAATATAATAAGATTTGTCTAATTCAAGATCTCTTGTAAATTTAAAGTCTTCTTTTCCTTCATATCTTAAATCATCTGCGGTATTATCATGCAATATTTCCTCACTTTGTACATAAACATTATTATTACTATCATAAATAGTAAAATGACTAGAATACATTTTTTCAGTAGTATCACCAAGCTCTTGGCTATATACTCCAGTATAACTATAGTTATGAGTATTAATATGTCCAAAAGCCAAACCATCTATAATTACTTTTGGTTTAGTTGTATATTTAATAACACCTACAGTTGAATAATAACCTACTTCATCATGTTCATCTATATATGCAATCTATATTTTATAAAAGCTTCCTAATGTAAATGCCTTTTTTGCTGCTAATGTTTTTACGTCAAAAACTGCTTCCATTCGTGAAGTTGCATCATATGAACTTGATCGAACAACTCCTTTCAATGTGCCGTTAAGTGATTTAATTTTTAGCATAATGCCTTTAATTTCTGAGACACCCACTGCTTTATTCATAGAAAAGGGGACCTTTATCTTGGTCCCCTAGTTTGCATCACTATAAAAGGCAGGAATTGTTCCATTTATATAAGGTGGATACAATTTTGCCATTTTTTATTATCCCTCCACAACTTCTGCGTCAGCTGTTTCAGAAGCAGAGCCTTCAGGTTGCACAGAAAGGCCAGCTTCTTTTGCGCCTTCTTGAATAATTTGCTGCAATGCTTTAATACATTCAGCCATAATCATTGTGTCTTCTCCACGAGTAGAAATAAGAAGAAGAGTATTATAAAGTTGTGTTAAATTTGTAACTTGTTTTTCTGACATAGTATTAGTCCTCCTTTGACTCATTTGATAGATCGTCTTCTATCATAAACATAATTGCATTTAAATCTTTTGTATTTATATCAATATTAGCATTAACTAATTCTGATAACTTAATTTTATAAATTTTAAGATTCTATTCTATATCTGCTAAATCTTTCAATTCTTGATTTACTAATTCCTATACATCATCTCCAAATATATAGGTTCCAGGTTTATTAGAATCTTCTTTCCCATATTTTTTTATAATAAAATTTCGAGATTTTTCTATTGAAATCCCTTCTTCTATTATTGTAAGAATATTTTTCTATATATAAAAATTTATTCTTATAGGAATTTCAATATTATTAATATTAAAATCTTCTAGAGCTTTTGCATAAGAATAAATCTAATTATTAGTTAATTTCATTTTAAACTCCTTTAACTCTTTGCTTGGAAGTTTTGTGTAACCCAAGTCTAAGTAGCATAACCCGATAAACTTTGATGACTAGTTAAATACCCTTGATTTGATACCCAAGTTTGAGTAGCAATTGTGCCACTAGGTAAATTATCAACAGCAGAAGGAACTCCAGTAATTTTACTCCAAGCTACTGATTTAATTTTTGCATTAGTAACTGCTTCATCTGCAATATAACTAGTTGCAATACTGCTAGCCGGTAAAGTTACACTATTTGAAATCTCTAAACTCATTCCAGATAATTTTAATCCTGCTTCTACATTATTACCTTTTACAGTTCCAGAACAAGTAATTTTATTAGATGCTGAAAACTCTTTTCCAGTAATTGTTGGAGCAGTTACTTTGTCACTTGAAGAAACCGTACCTGTAGCATAAATTTGGCCTCCAACTGTAATACCTCCAGTATAAGCCTAAATAGAACATCCACTAAAAGATATCCCACTACTACTAATTGTAACATCTCCATTACTCAATGTACCATCTCCAACCGTCCATCCACCAAGAGTTCCTGTTGTAATTGTACAATCATCAATATTACAAGATGAAATATCTGCACTTTCAATTGTACCGCTAGTAATTGTGCAATCATCAATATTACAAGATGAAATATCTGCACTTCCAATTGTTCCACTGGTAATTGTACAATCATCAATATTACAAGATGAAATCTCTGCACTTCCAATTGTTCCATTAGTAATGTCTGCTTTATCAATTTTTGCTTCATTAATACTTGCGCCATTACAAGTTAAATTCCCATTATCATCTACTTTAAATTTAATTCCTAATGATACACCTTTAGTTCCAAAATAAATATTTCCAGTAGAATTATAAGCATTTTCTGATTTGCTAGCAGAACCTCTCCAAAGACCATTTTTATCAAATTTAAAAGGTCCAATTTCACCACCTGTTGAAGCATCAATATAACTACACCATAGCTTTCCATCCCAATTTACTTTAAAATTATTATAAACATTTATAGGATAATTTGAACTTCGTGCATTATATTCGACCCAACAAGATCTTTTAGTATCTTCGCCTTCTTCTCCAGCATTAGCATCACTACCAGTTTTTTTAGTTTTGTAAACATGATACATTTTAATCATAGTAGCACCATTACTAAAATCTAATGTTGCACCTTGTTTACCATTAACAAAATCACTTGATCGTAATACTAAATTACTTTTATCTATAGTAATTAAAGTAACTTCTTTAGGCTTATTAACTGCATTTGCATCTGTATTCCATCCATCTCCATTAGTTGCAACATTGCCTTCAGGATCTTTTTTCTTTATTTCGAAATACGGTCGTCCTAAACTTGATAATTTAAAATATGATTTACTATTAGGATCTATTCCTTGTAAATCAAAATTATAACCTGTTAAAGTTCCTTTAGCAATATCAATTCTCATTCCAGATTTGCCATACTACCAATCATGTGACTATAATAAAAATGCTGTTTTCGTAATGTCTAAAATATTAAGATCAACTTTACGAGCACGATCACTATCATCAACAATTTTTCTCCAAAAACGTTGTTTTTTAGTAGAAGTATCTGGTATTGCCCAAGCATTATATTGACTTTGAGTAAAACTTCCATAATTAACAGCAGTATCATCCCAATTAATGGTTTCTGTTGTCTATGTCGTTTTAGTACCATCTGGATTTGTAACTTCTCTAGTACTAATATTTATTGTACATTTATATAATTTTCCTTCTTTTTCTAATAATGAATTAAAATCATTCCAAGAATCAAAAGGCTCTAAAATATCTGCCCCTTCATTATTTTTATAATGAACTCTAAGATATGGATTGCCATCATCGCTCATCTGGATATAAGATCCATTATATTTAGCATTTCCAGCATCCTAATGAACAGATTTTAATGAAAAATTATATGCCTAAAAAGATCCTCGTTTTATATCAAAATAAAGACCTTTTCCAAGTCCTTTTCTCCAATTTTCCAATTGAGCATCAGTAGCATTAGCCGGAGGCGCATCATTTCCAGTCTATTTCTACCAATCATCTGATTGGATATGATAATCCTGTTTACCAATAAAAACTAATTTATTACCAATTTCACTAGTTATCGCAAAATATGGTTCTGTTAATGTTCCGAATGGATTTATCTAAATTCTAGCTTGCGTTTTATCATCTTGTCCATTATATTTTGCATATCGACCACGGATATCAATAGTTCCGCGGTCCATATCAATTTTCATGCCTTCTGGTTCATCAAGACCCATTTTACTATAATTTAAGTAATGAGAACTTTGAATTGTTCCACTATTACCGTCCATTAAAATTTGGCCTCGGCCAGATTTACCTAAAAAGGCTTTACCATTTATATTAAAACCAAAAGATTTTACTCCCGCATGAAAACCATATAGCCCAGTACCAGTATAATAACTTTTATAATCATCCATAGCAGAAGGCGTACTATAAAGAGGTTCACCAATTACTTTATCAAGGCGACCCATCATTATACCATTAAATTGATTTTGACTATCTTTATAGCCAGCACCTACCATTGCTGATAATATTGTACCATTATCTTTATCAAAAGTCAAACTACCATCCCAAGAATTCATCATTGCTGAATTATAAACTCTTTGAGATATATAAAGAGGTAAAATAAATACAATATTTGAACCTATTTTAGCATAAATACTAATTTGAGTACCATTATCTTGTAAATACATTGCAGGTACAGTTATTTTTCCTTCAGAAGAATCTATCTAAGGATAATAACGAATTTCTGTGACTTTCTAAGAAGTCCCAACTTTAGTATTTTTAGTATCAGGGCCATATTCAATATTCCATTCAACTCCACTGTATTCTCTGGTTTTTCTAGTTGAATAATCATAATAATATATTTTAAATGGATCTTTAAAATATTTAGGTTCAACACCAGAAGAATTATAAGTAATATTAGAAGTTCCATCAAATCTAGTTAAATCTTCTGAAGACCTTACAGGAATACATAAATAAGTTGTTAAAGTAACAAAATCTTCTTTTTCTGTGACAGTTGAAGGATATGCAACTGGAGCTGCAGCAGTATCTTCTGTCGCATAATTATCCTAATATTCTAAATTATCTGTTTTAGAAGCATTTGCATCATACTAATTACCTAATCCGGCAACAGCCTCAGTCATTTTCGTTTTAGGTTTTACTTTAGTCTAACATTCACATTTTAAAATATAGTGCATATAATTTGCTGGAACAGTAGTATTAGTATTTAAATTAATTGTAGTTCCAGTAGTAGAACTTAAAGATAATCCTTTTGTACTACTATCAGTTTGACTATACCAACTCCATTTAAATCCACTCTATTCATGAGTAACATCATTACCATTATAATCTAACACTCTTGCTGTAACACTTACTGAATTTCCACCCATCACTATAGCAGGCACTTTTTCATCTAAAGCAATAGTAAAAGTATAATCAGTACCATTTGTTCCAGTAGGGCCAAAGAATAATTCGCATTCTGCTTCTAACGGTTTATTATTTTTAATAATTTCGCATTTAATAATATTGTTAGAATTGGTCTAAGTATATAAAGATTTTATTCTAAAATATTGTTCAGTTGTATCTGCTTCTTCTGTGCCGGCAACCACATTGTTATGCGCCGCAGCAGTCCGAGTAATAATATAATACTCTGGATCAGAATTATCAAATACAGTATCATTTCTTAAATAATACCCTTTATTTGTTGCAATAGTAGAGTTGAAAGTTGATCCACTTCTACTATATGATTTTGTTGAAGGGTTATAAGTATAATATTCCCCAAATGCATAATTTGCCGCAGTAGGTTGGGGATCTGCGACATCATATTCTCTATATTCTATATCTCTTTCTGGAGGCTAAATCATAGTATTCATTTTTGGAATTTTCCATACTATTTTTTCAGCTGTATCTATTCTAGATTCTCCAGTTAATAAAGTCGTATATTTTGCAGTTATAATTCTTGATTTTCGAGCTTCAGCATCATTTAAAATACTGCCATCTGAATTATAACAATTATAACTTCCTTTAAAGCCAGCTTCGTCAACAGTTAAAGTTAAATCTTTAATAGTCTATAACTTAATTAAAGCTACTTCAGGATCTTCATTTAAAAACTCTAATGTATTACTTGTACAAGTTTTTATATTTCCTCTTGCAGTAGTTTCAATTTCATCAATTTTTGCTTTATAGCCGCCTTCTTGTGCTTTTTTACGCGCTTCAGTAACTAATTTAATATATTCTTTTTGAGAATTATTTAAAGCAGTTTGATCTTGAGTTAAAAACTAATCCATAACCTATGTTACTACTGGAACAACAGTATTATTAGCAATCTAGCCAAAACTAACTGCATTATTTTGATTTTCATTTAAAGAAGTAATACTATTATTTATAGCCTATTCTTGATTTTGAGTAAAACCAGTTAAAGGAGTAGAACTATGTATTATATTTCTAATTTGTTGTTCAAGATTCGCTTTTTGCTATCTATAAGTATTTTTTAAATTATCTATTGATGTCCAAAATTGTTGATTTTTTACTGAAGTTGTTTTAAATAAATTAGAAATACTAGTTTCATAATTTGTTTTTAATGTTGCTAATTGTTTTTGTAAAGATTCTATCTAAGCAGGTCGTTCATCAGCAACAGCAACGTTTTCACCAGCACTATTTGTTTCTGTTGGAATTTGAGGTCTATTACTTAAAATTCTCTAAAATTCTTGATAATAAACTCCATTTAAACGTCTTTTCTATGAAGCTTTTTCAGCACTAATAACACCTACCTAAGATTCAATCTAATTTAAAGCTTCATTGTATTCATCAAGACTTAATTTATACTAATATTCTAAATCATATTGATTTAAAACTGTTTCAATTGCTCCTAATTGACTTTTTAATTCTGTTAATTCATCATTATCATAAAGTTGAGCTTCTATATACTCTTCAGAAGGAGATTCTATAATAACTTTTATCATTTCATGATATTCTAATAAATTAGGGTCTATTTCTGCTGTAAATTTATTTCTAAATTGAGGCATTTCTACCCAAAATGGACCTGCTAATTTATCATAATCATTGGGTACTTCATCTGTTAAATGATAACGATACCAATGAATTTTTGTCATTACATTTCCATCTAAATCTTTTGGAAGTTCATCAGCAGATTTTATAGCATAAATTCTATCAATCTAAGCTCCTGATTCTGTAGAATTTAATAAATTTTTATCATTATTATCTTTATATTCTACTCTAATCCAACGTAAATGTAAAACTTTATGATTTATATCTTTTATTCTAGCATTAGCAATATCTATATTGCTTGTGCCAGTATAATCATATTGTGGATATTTCTTTTGTACTGAATCCGTTAATCTATCTACATATGTTGAAGTATTAAAAGTATATAACAATGCAGTATCTTCTTTAAATTTTTCTGGATCAAAAGCGTAACCCACACTAATAAAAGGATTTTTTACAAATAAATTATTAGAATTAGCATCTGCTGAAACTGGTATTCCTTCTGTTTCAATAAAATCTCCATTTTGAAAAAAGACAAGACTCATTCCATAAATAGATTCTATTTTAGAAATATCAAAAACAATTTCTTGTTTATAAAAAGTTTCAAAATTATAAGGATCTCCATACATATCAGCAGTATCTAAAAAGAAATGATGATAAACATCAACACTCTAATCATAATTACCATTCTATAATTGAGGTTTTTGATCAATAATATCTAATCTTAAACCATAATTACCTTGAATAATTTTACTACCAAGCCAAGATCTAAAATCTGCTGTTAATCCTAATAATTCATAACCTTTTAAAGGTTCATTCATATTAGACCAAGACCATATAATTTTTTGTTTCTAAGATCCATTTGCTATTAGTCCTATCTCGCCTAAATTATCTTCAATAAGATTTCCTGTAATATCTATATAGGTTTCCATTGGAGATTTATAAGTATAAAACTTAGCATTTGTATCTTCTGGTATATATTTACCAATAATAATTTTATCCTATGTAAAATCACCCTTTGGTACACTTACATAGACCTAATCTCCTGCACCATATAGAACATCAGAAAATGCTTTAAAAGAAGTTGTTCCATCAGTAACAATATAATCTCCTTTTGTAGCATTACTGCTATCTTCTATAGTACAAAGAATAGTCTAATCATATGGTAAATTTTCAATACGTTTAGATATAATAGTATCCATAGCAGTAAATAACTTTTCCATATTTTCAGTCATTTTACTATTTAAAGCACTATTTAAATCTTGCGCCATATGATTATCCTCCTTTCTCTCCATATCTATTATATCATAAAAAATGAACAAAGTCACTTAACTTTAATAGTCCAAATAAAAAAATGGGCAAGAAATTAATCTTGCCCAAATTTTAATTATCTATTTGCATATTGACTAGCTAATCCAATAAGATTTTCAAATGCAGCACTAATTTCATTACGATCAGTTGCATTTGGAAAGCTTGCACTAATTTCAACATGTTGATTTAAATCTCTACTATTTGTTCCAACTCCACCTGCGCTTACTCCAGATGATAATCCTCCAGCAGCAGCAAGAGCATTAAGATTAATAGTAGAACTGATTTGTCTTAAAATATCAACCGCACTTAACATATTCGCAGTATCTTCTTTATTTAAAACTAATTCCTTTTGATGTAATACTGCCCATCGGCCTTCATTTTCATCTGCAGACCATTGTCCAGTATAACCACCAGATTTTAAATGCCAAGAACCATAACGCCATTTGCTAAAATCAGTAATTCCAGAATAATGTCCATACCACGCACCAGAATGTACTAAACCTTCACGACCCATTCTATTAACATTTGCTTGAACATCCCATGCTTGCTGATCTGTTAATCCAGAAGCGACTAATCTTTGATGTCGAACTGGATCATTAGACCATCCATAATTACCATTCCAAATAGCTAAAGCTAAACCGTCTTTATCTTTCTAACTTAAAGATCTTCTTCCTCTATTGCCTCTTCCTCCTCCTCTACGGCCGCTTGGTCTTCTATCACCAGTTCTTCTATCTCCCGTCCTTCTGTCATCTGTTCTACGAGGTTTGTCTGGTTCTTTTTCTCCTTCAGAAATCTATTCTTCAAATCCTGCCAATTTATTTTTTACTGCAGTTATAGCATCTCCTAATGTTTTACATTTTGTTGAAATTTTACCAATAATATCATCCATTTCTTTTTCCATAGTTTTTAATGCTTCAACCGCAGCTGAAAATAACTCTTTAGTTTCAGTAGCAATCTATTCCATTTTTTCTTTTAATAAATCAGATTCTTCTCCCAATTTTGAAATTTCTGTTTCTGCAGTATCTCCATAATTATTAATATCATAACCAGCTTCTTCAAAATCTTCTTTAGTATTTTCCATAAAATCATCAGTATATTCATTAGCTCTTCCCCAAGCTTCTTGCATAGCATCAACATGCGCGTCGTGGGCTTCTTGCATTGTAGTAAAACCTGTTAATTTAGAATATGTAGTTTCATCAAAACTCTTTATATATTCAATATCAGCAGATTTTTGATCACCAGTCAAAGCCACATATGTATTAACATAATCTTCATTAATATGTTTAGAATCATCTATTGCCACACCAAATTGATCAAATACATTTTGATAACTTTGTCTATAATCATCTTGAATTCTTGCTAATTCTGTAAAATATGCTTCTGAACCTATTTCAAAGTTTTGATATAAATTTTCCATATCCGCAGTATAAGCAGCATCTAAATCCATTAACTATTGCTGTAATTCTTCAATATATTCTGCATTTAATTTACGCATTTCATAAATTTTAGCATTATAATTTTCTTCAGCTGCAGCAACATCTGTCGGATCTGCAGTATATACGTATCCTACATTACCTTCATTATCACGAGTCAATGAAACTTTAGATTTAGCATTTTGAGCATCTTCAAATTCTGCTTTTGCAACAAGTAAATCACGTTCTTTTTCCATCATTTGAATTTGATACTCAGACAATTTATTACCGCTTTCATATGCTTCATTAATTTTTTCTTGTAATTGCAATAATTCACGTTTTGCTTTTGGATTAGAAGCTTTATCAATATCTTGTTGTAAACCAAGATTTAATTTTTGAAGTCTATAAACTTTTTCATAATCTTCAACATAAGTACTATTAGCTTGATTAAAACGCTCAAAAGCATGCTATAAAGCATCTATAGTTCCAGAAGCACCAGAAACAGCAGAATTAAAATCACGAATGATACCTTGCATACCAGTTTCAAATAATTTATATGCTTCTTCAACAGTCATTGTAAATTCTTCTTGTACTTCTCTTGTTTGATCAAGAATTTCAGTATCAATTTCATCTACTGTATCTTGCCATTTATAAACATCTTCTTGCCAAGTATCTATCATTCCTTGAATTTCTTCTGGAGTTGCCACAGAAGCTTCACCAGCAGACTAACTATGTTTTACTACTTCATCCCAATTTTGAATGCCTAAACTTTTTGCTTTTTTATTTATAGAATTGTTATAATTATCTTCTATTTTTTTCTGGGCTTTCTTTTCAATATTATCTAATTGTTTATTTGTACTTGCATCAATATCTGTAATAGTTTTATTTAATTTAGCCTGTATTTCCTATTTTTGTTTAGTTAAAGAATCTACCATATTTTTAGCTTGTTTAGCTTGATTATCTTGTGAATCAGCTAAAGCTAAAAATTCATTTGATTTATTAGCATATTTCTGACTTTTTGCTTTTTTATTCTTTTTATTAGCATCTTTAGCTAAAGTTTTATAATCTTGTGCTTTTAATCGATTTTCATCTGCCTGTTTTGAATATTTTTCTTCTATTTTCTAATATTCTTTAAGTTTTTGTTCAATTGCAGATAATTCGCCTTTAGCCATATCCTAAGCTGCTTTTTTCTGACTTGAAGCGTTATCTTTAATAGCTTTACTTTGAGCTTTTGCCTACTCTTGAATTTCTTTAGTAGTATTTTTCTAACTCTTCTGATAATCTTCTGCATATTTTTTTAATTTTTCTAATTGAGTTACTTGTTTTTTAGCATTATCTAAACCGCTTTGGGCTTCAACCTTTTGAGCTTTTGTAGCTTCTAATTGAGTTCTTGCTGCACGAGCAATATTTCTTTGTTGTTCATAAATCTTTTTTTGAATATCATATTCTTTTTCAGAAGTCATACCAGTTCTTTGGCGACCAATAATATCTATAACATCCAAATAACCCTAAGAAAGTTCTTTTATTTTTTTCTATCTATCAATAACTTTATCCATGCGGTCTTGCATTTCTTCATAAACGTCTCTCATTCTTTCAAAAGCATCATTTACCTTTTCTTGCATACTTTCTGCTTCTTCCATCATTCCTCTTATAGATTCACTTATAGCTTCTAACCATTCTTCATCAAAATCTGGACGTTTACCTAAAGTTTTAATTAATTCTTCTGCCTCTTTTCCGCCTTTACGTAAAGTATCAACAATAGCTTTTCCATCTAATCGACCTGAACTTTCATCATTACCATAAATTTTTGCTCCAGTGTCTTTATCAGTTCCAATTACTTTCATTTTATTAGTTTTTTCACCAAAGAAATCTATAAGAGATTTTTCATAGGCTGCACTTTTATCTGCAGATGCTTTTGCTTGTTTTCCAAGATTAGCAATCGCTGCAGCAGCCTTTTCAGCTCTATCTCCTATACGACCTAATAAAAACTCTAAACGTTCTAATCCTTCATCCTCAATATCTATTTTTATTTGTAATTTATATTTATCCTTTTCAAGCATCGCAGACATACGTTTATATTCAGCTTCAAGAATTTCATTCTATTTTTCCCAATATAAATCTTGTGATTCTTCATATTGAGCAAGAAGTTTATCCCACTGAGCAGCTTGAGCTTCTACCTTAGCAACAGTATTTTGTGCTTCTAACGCTGCAGCATGACGTTTTTGCCATTTTTTATAATCTGCATCTGATTCTTTTTCTTCTTGATCTCTATATTTTAAATCATCATCAGTATATTTAGCTAATTCTGCATATGCTGCATTTAATTTTGCCACTTTAGCTTCTATTAATTGATCATAATTAGTTAAAGTGCCATTTGCATCAAATTTAGCATCTATACCTAAGAAACTCTTTGAATCTGCGGCAGCTGAAGTATTCTTTTCTTCTGTTGTAACTACTTTATTTCCTTGTTTATCTTTTGTTATTTTTTCAGATGTAGTAACATATTTTGCTTTTGCTAATTCTTTAGATTCTTTAGTAGCATCTTTACCACCCTTTAAAGCTAATTTATCTAATTTTATATTTTTTTCTACTTCTTTTAAATATTCTTTCTATTTAGCAATAATCTATTCTTGTTTCTTAATTTCGGCATCCATTAATTCTAATTTAGATTTACCATAGGCACGATCTTTTGCACTACTAATTTTATCATATTGTTTTTCAAGATCTTCAAGCTAATTATTTAAAACGTGATAACGCTCTTTTTCTTCTCTAGAATCAACTTGCTAAGCAGCTCGTTTAGTAACATTTCTTGTTCTTGGACGATCTGCTCTGCCTCCACCACCACGGCCTTTATTATGAGCAAGAATTTGATTAATACCAACATAATAATTATGATTTCCAGAAACTTCAAAGTTATAAACAGGAATAAATCTTATATCAACTATAATTTTATCTATTTTATGTAAGGTTCCATTAGCAAATAATACAAAATCACCAGTCTATAATTCAGATGCAGGAATCCAAGAAGTTTTATTACCTCTGGTAATATAGAATCTGTGAATACCAGTTACTTCTAATTTTTCATCCCCTATATATAAAGTATAAATTGGTTCATTTAAAATATGAATCATTGTTTGAACAACTTTACTATATTCATTTCGTTTTTTCTTTTCATTATAAGATAAAACAATATCTCCAATAGCAATATTTTCAATTCTTTCAAATCCAGAAGATGTAGAAATTAAAGTTCCAGCAATAAAACATCCACCACCACGGCCTCGACCGCCTCCTCCAGAAGGAGATGTAGCTTGTCTTGCTGAATGTTTCATTCCACCACCAGATGATTTGTTAGCAGAAGTAACTCTTAAAGCAAATGCTTTATTTTCTTTAGTCGCTGTTTCTTGTTCAGGCTATGGAGTTACATCTAAAGCATCATAAGTCCAATCTGTTTCAATTCCTGCTGTTTCTTTTGGAGCAACTCCGCCTTCACTTGAACTCATAGCTACACCAGGAACATGTACAGTACCAGTAATTGGATGAGTTGATCCTTCCCATCCCATAGTTTCATGCTATTCTTCTGCAGTTGTATCTTCTTCAATAACTTCTGCATCAACACCCATTGAAGCTAAATAATCGGTTGCTTGTGCTGCTGTCATACCAGCGGCATTAACCATATCGGTCATAGCCTATAATACTTGAGCATCATCTAAACTAGCACCAATTTCAATATCATCAAATGGAGTTCCTGTAATTTCTTCAATAGCATTATAAATTTGATCTCTATCAGAATAAAAACGATCTGTATCTATACCGACTTGTGCTAAAACATCCTAACCTGCTTTTTCAAGCAATTCATTATAAGCTTCTTCAGAGCCTTCTGCGGCTTGTTTCATTAATTCAAGATTATCTGCATTATTTAAGAAATCTTTAGATAAACCATCCATATTCATGCCTAACATATCAGACATAGCATTTCCGACTTCATCTAAAACTTCTGCCTAATCTTCATTTACTGAAACTAATCTTTTTCCATCTTTTTGACAATCTTTTAAAGTATCTTGCCACTTATCGTAGCTTTTTTCTAATTTATCAACGGTTTTTGAATATCTTAATATATCTGAAGCTATTTTCTATGCTTCTTTACTATCATCAGCAATATCTTTAGATAATCCCTAAAACGCTTCTCCTGCATCTTCTGTACCTTCAGCAATTTTCTTTAATGTTTTAGAAAGATCTTCCCACTAATCTAAATCAATATCAGGATCTTTTAAAGCTTTATCATATAATTCTTCTAATTTTTCGTTAATAATATCAACATTATCTATTGTACCATTTTTTATTGCGTCATCTAAATCTGTAAAGCTTTCACATAAATCTGCAACGCCCTATTGTACATCTACTGGAACATTCCAATCTTCAGAAAATACTTGATGAATATTTTCAGCAACCTATTGAACAGAATATTCTCCAGATTCCAATCCTTCTTTAAGAATATTTGCTGCATTTGGACCATCAATACCAATAGTATTAAATAATCCCTATAGTGGTTCATTACCATCTTGTGCAGCTTGTGCTAAATCCATAATTGCATCTTTAGTTTGATCATAAGCTTCAGTTCCTGCAGTTAAGTCTTGAGGCACTGCAGCTCTAAAATCTACACCAACATTATCTTCATCTCCAGCTTGTGCATTCTATGCTGCAGCTATCTAATGTTGTTGATCTTCTGCATTAGTATTATACCATCCAGCTTTTTGTTCTGCATTTAGACTAGAATCTGAATTAATTAATTCTTTCATTAATCCAAGATAAGTTTGAGCATCAATAGTTCCATCTTTTAATAATTGATTTAACTATCTAATAGAATCATGTATAGTACCTTCTCCAGTATTAAATAATTCAATAATAACTTCTTTATAATATTCTACATTAGAAATGCCCTATTCATCTAAAAAACTATTAATTTCTGCAAATTTTTCTGCTAAAGTCATTCCATCCGCATTCGCGATTAAATCTATTATCGCATCATTAAATGCTTTAATATTTTCTGTTGGAATTTCTCCAGTATTAGGATCAGAAAAAGCTTCTTTAATAGCATCTTTTGCTAATTGCATATCTTGACGAGTATGAACCGTAACCGCATCAATTTCTGCAATTCCCTAACCAATAGTTCTTAAAGTAGAAATATAATCTTCATCAGATAATTCTCCTGAAGCATTTTTTTCTTGAGCTTTACTTTTTGCATCTTCATAAAGACTTCTGCGTTCATCATCATAATGATTATCTTTATCTCCGGCTTCTCTAAGCAAATCATTTAAAGCTTCTTGTTCTTTTTTCTACTCTTCTAAAGATTCAACTATTGCTTTTCTTGTATATAAAGCTTTCAAATATTCATTATTTTCATCTGCCCCAGAAGCAATTAATTGGTCAATTAAGTTCTAAATTTGTTTAGTACTTGTTAAAGTTGATGCAATATAATTATAGAAATTTTCTACATCATAATCACCGTTTAAAATAGAATCTAAAAAATTATCTAAATTTAAACCAATATACTATAACTCACTTAAATCTAAACCACTTAAATCTGATAATTCATCTACTGTTTTTCCAAGCATTGGAGCAATTGCTTCCAATTGTTCAGGACTTAATCCATTAATTATATTCTATAAAGAAGATGCTAATTCTTGTGTTTTTGTTTCAACTTCATCAGTATTAATATTAGAAAAACTATTTACATATGAGGCTAAATCTGTTGAATTACCTATATTCTCAGCTATAATAGGAGCAATACTTTGCTAAATTGCTTGATATTGTTTAAAAGTATCAACAATTTTTTCTGTAGATATATCCATATCTTTTATAGCTGCAGTTGCCATATAGGTTCCATCTGCAGTTTCAATAAATCCATCTTTTATTTCTGGAAGAATCTTTGTTAAAGTTTCAAATCCTGTAGAAGATAATGTATCTCCTACTTGTAATCCTTTTCCAGAAACCATTTTTGAAATTTCTGTTAAATCATTTGAAAATCCTTCTAAAGATGGAACTGAAAAAGCAGATCCATTAACCATTCCTAAGAATTCAGACCAAGTATCTCCAGTAATCTTAATTTCTCCATCAAGACTAAGCATAGTTTCATAAAAATCATGCACTCCTTCTGGAGTAGAAAAATCGAATTCTTTTCCAGCTAATTCGTTGGCATCAGCTAAAGCTTGATTCATAGAATCCATTAATGCATTATAGTCTTCTTCAGATTCTGCTTGAATTAATGCAATATCTTCCATTGCATCTTTAGCATCTTTTTTCTCCTATTCAGAAGAATTACGACTTAGATCTAACTTTTGTTTACGATATGCCTAAAAACTAATTAAATCATTATTATAAGCTTGTTTAAGTTCTTCTTCTGTTTTATATAAAGAAGCTAACATTTCATCAAAAGCAGAAGTATCAAACATTCCATTCTACCCTGCTTGATACCATTCTTGCATTTTAGTTCTTAATAATTCTAATTCTTCGTCATTACTTAAAACTTCAATTAAACGTTCTTTTCCTATACCTAACTATTCTGCAATTTGATTATATGGATTTGTATCTCCTTCTGTTCCAAAAGAATCTAAATCAAATTTATCTGCGAACCCTTCTTCTTCAAAATCTACCTATGCTTTTTTAGCTTCTTGATATAAAGATTGAGCTTCTTTTAATTCAGAAATAGTTGCTGTTAAACTTGATAATGTTGTTGTTGAAAGATCTGTAATCAATTTAAAACTATCTGGACCTGTTTGTAAGAAAAATTTAGAAAGATCTCCAAAGACACTTTGAAGGGCCTCAAAATCTTCAAGTTTTATACTATCTCCTACAGATAAGTTATGTAAAATATCAACAACTTGTGAAAAATTTTCTTTTGCTGCGCTAAAATCATTAATAGCATATGTAGCAGAATTTATTTTGTCAATGAATCCTTGCCAATAGCCATTAGTTAAATCTAATTGTATTCCTTGTTCAGCCAAATTAGATTGAATTGTTGTTAAAGCTGATTCTGTATCTTGCCATGCGCTAGGATCCAGTTTCAAAAACTCATCCATAATAGCTTGAGTCTATTTGCTATCTCTCCCGGCTATAGCTGTATTTAATCCTTGAATAAATTCATTTCCTGCTTCTGCTCCAAGTGGACCCATATTTAAAGAATTTAAAACATTTTCAAGGGCTTCTCCAGAACCTACTGTTAAATTATCTAATACTTTTCCTTGGACTCCAGCTTGAGATAATCTATCAACTAAATTATTATCTCCTGAAACTAATTTGATTGCATCGTCCCAACCACTAATTAATTTTCCAGTTAAATCTTTAAAACTATCTGCTCCAATTTGTTGGGCTTTTGTATCTAATTCTGAAATATCTGCAGTTTCTATGCCTTCTACAGTCATTCCAAAAAGACGTGCAACAAAATCATTAACATTTTCTTGAGTAATAGCATTTTCTGAATTACTTAAATCAGTTAATTTTACATTTCTAAAATTCCCAGAAGATAAATATTCTCCTGCTATTTGATTTTTTTCGTCTTTAGATCCTAATAATTCTGTAATTCTTTTGGAATTATTAATTAAAGCTTCAGTAAAAATATCAACAGCGTTTGAACTTGATAAATAAGCTGCTGCAGCTTCAGCAGTAACTTTTTCAAAACCTTCAATGGTATTACCTTCATGGTCTTTAAATTCCATGGTACCAGTATCATCTACTTGACTTTTATCCCAATCTACATTTTTTATACCTTTAGATTCAGCATATTCTTTAAACAAATCTTCATAAGAACTAGTACCTTCTTCAATTTCAGCTAATTTATCTGAAATCTAAGAATTTATAATTGCCTAAAAAACTTCTCCTCCAGTAGCTAAAAGAGCTTCATAGTTAGAAGAATTCATTAAAGTTGCATTATTTGCAATAATTTCTGAAGCAATGGCTTGATTTTCTGCCGCCGTTTGAGTTCTATTACTTTCTTCTAATGAAAATATTTGCTATAAAGTTTCAACGATAGAAGTTCCTGTAGCTTCATTATTATTTAATATAGCTTCAAACTAATCAGAATTACTTTCAACCATAGATCTAACAAAGTCTTTAGTATAATCATTGCCCTAAGTATCTTGAATTAAAAGATTTTGTTCTTCTGTTAAAATTCTATATATATCATCAATTAAAACATCTTGTTTATCTGCTCTATCACTCTACTAATAATCAATAATTGCCTGGACTATTGATAAACCAGAATCTTTAACTGCAGCGCCTACAACATCACCAACATAACTAAGATCTTTTGTTATTGAAGTTCTTGAAGATTCTAAATCTGTATATCCGTCAGTATTACCTTGTCTGTCACCGATCTCTGTAGTATGAGTTGCTGCATCATAACCTTTTGATGAAACCATGAAATATGGAGTATCTGCTTTTGGTCTATAATACTATTCAGCTTCTCCATAATGAGGATCATTTTTATCAGTTTTACCTGCCCATTTATTTTTTTCATCCGTATATGCTTCATAAGATTTTTCAAATACCGAATCCCAGAAGCTTCCTACAAATAAATCACCTACAGATTCTGCAGCTTGTTTTACTGCTTTTGAATTTCCACTGAGATCTGCTTCTTCTACTTTATCAATTTCTGCCTATCTAGCTTGCTATTCGACATAATTTGCTGCTTGTTCCTGTTTAATAATATCCTATTGATAAAGACGCTCTAATTCTTCCATTGCGCCTTCTCTAATTTTTATCATACCAGTAACAGCATCTTTATAAACAGCCTATTGACCATCAATAGTTAAAGTTAATAATTCGGGATAATTACGAATTAATTCTGCAGTAGAGCCACTGACTCCTACTAGAGCTTCTCGCCATTCTTGAGTTCCAGTTTTACATCTATCTAAAACTTCAACAATTTCATCATAAGAAGCAAAAGCATCTTTAACTCCATCTGCTTTTTCTTTTAACTCTTCTAAACGATCTCTTTCCTCTTGACTCGCCTAAACAAGTTTATTGAATCTACCTTCTGCAGATTGATTATAGATACGCTCTTGTGCTTCTTTCCATTTATTTAAGCCCCAAGTAACTAAAGCAATTGCTGCAGTAACTCCAGCAAAAATACCTGTTGCTGCCAAGCCTCCAAGTTTTGTAGCAGTTGCAATTCGATTTATAGCCATAATAACGGTTGGAGCCATAACTATAAGACTCTAAAAACCTGTAATAGCAGCTTCTGCAGGATTTCCCATTTTAATTTCATTTAAAATATTGCTTAAATTATTAACTGCATTATATGCAGCTAAAGCGGTAGATGCGGCTAAAGCCATTTTCTATCCAAAATTTAAACTTGCTGTTCCTGCTTTATTAGCTTGCTAAATCAATCCCGCAGTAGCTCCTTTAGTTCGATCAATTTTCTAACCAGCTTCTTCTACCTAAGCACCGGTTTTTTGAGCACTATTACCTAAATCTCTAGTTGTTGCAACAGCACCTTCATTTTCTGAAGCTAAATTTAAAGCTGCATTCCCAACTCGCCGTATAGTGGTTTCAGTAGTTTCTAAAGCCGCTGAAGCCTGTTGCATAGTTGCTGGATCTATAACTATATAGCCTTCACTATTAGGCTTCATTTCCTAAATCTTTTCTAAAATAGCTAAAGCTTGCTCTAAATCTGATTTTTCTTGGTCAGTCATTAAATCCCACTAACCATTATTCTATATCTCTTGAATACTAGTTTTTAATCGTTCAATCTAATTATTAACAGATTCATAATTTAAAGTTAAAGGATTTTCAGCATTACCACCTTCAGAAAAAGCTCTATTTAAATCTATTACATTCTATTTTGTTTTACCAATTGCTTCATTTAATTCAGTATAAGCATTGATCTAATCTTTATTCCAAGAGCCAGAATTAGTAGAAGTTGCAATAAGATCTTTTCGTTTTTCTTCTGTCTATGCTTTTAACTAATCTGCTACTTTACCTGCCGCAATAGCTTCGTCGCCCATTTTAGAAACGCTATCTGACAATAATTGAATATAATTTAACTATTCATCACTCATATGTTTCTGATTCTTTAAAATCTATTCTTGAGCCTGACCCATATGAGAATATACTTCGCCCATAGCTTTTCCTTGTTGTGTAGCTGAATCTTGACCTAAAGTAGACATCACCTATGCATTTTTTTCTTTTAACTGCATTGCTTCATCAGCATTTTTACCAGATTTAAAACGTATACTTTCTACTAAACCATTAATACCTTTAGCAATATCTTTAGCAAAAATCTAAGTAGCTAAAGCTCCTAAAGAAGAAATAACAGTTTTTAAACCTCCTATGCGATCTATAAAACGATCAATACCATCTAAAACAGAAGACAATCCATTTAAAAATCCAATAAAAAATTTATCATCTAATAAATCTTGATAAATTGATTGCAAAGAAGCCTTTACTCTTTTAGATGCTGCTTCCCATGATTCGGCATAAATATCTTGCTGACTTTGTAATGTACCTCCAGATTGTTCTGCTATTCCAACATTAGCTTTGACCTTATCCCAATTATCCATCAAAGCAATCATTTGAGAATATTGTCTTTGACCAGCAACAGTTTGAGCTAATGCTGCCTTTTGAGCACTACTAATATCTTGCCATTTATCTCCTAAATCATTTAAAATATCATCAGCATCTCTTAAATTACCATTTATATCTAATACTTGAACACCAACAGCAGCAAGTGCTTGAGTATATTTAGTAAGACCTACGCCATCTTCTAAAGTCTCACCTAATTTTAAACTTTGTAAACGAGCAAATAATGCTTTAAAGGCATTACCAACTGTATCTGCACTTTGTCGAGTCTCTGCTACAACTGTTGCAATAGATGCTGAAGCATATTCATAACTCAAACCTACAGTATCTGCAATTGCAGCAAATTTACTTAAACCTTGAGCAATTTCAGATGAACTTGACGCGGTTTTTGCACCCAAAGCAGTAATTACATCTGCATAATATTCAAGTTTTTTACTACCATCATCAAAGTTATTCCAAATCGCTGTCAATTGATTAGAAACTTCTTCTGCAGATTGTCTTGATACATTTGCTAATTTTAAAGTAGTCTAAGTTCTTTCAGCAACTTGTTTATCATTTAAACCCTGTTGATAGTAAATTAATGATGCATTAGTATAATCCAGTGTACTGGTACTTAATGCTTTTGCGGCTTTATTAGCATTTTCTGCAAAAGCTGCCATTTGATCTACATTTTGTCCAGTAACAATACGTATATTATTTAAAGATTGATTTAAATCTTGAGCATATCCAATAGCTGATTGAATGGATCCCATAAAACCATGTAAAATACTAGATGATATTTGCCATCTTGCAGTATTCATTAAAGTGGTTTTGAATTCTTGTAATAATCCATTACTTCTTCTAATTGGCATTTCAGCATTCATTATTGCTTTTGATAATGATCCAAACGCTGCTTCTCCAGCAGAACCTAAACTATAGAGCTATTCTTGATATTTCTCTAAAGACATTCCGCTGTTAGCCATCTCTCTACTCAATTTAGATAAATCTAATTTTCCTGTATCCACATTAATTGCAGCCTATAAATTTCTTTGTAATTCTACAGCTGCTTGGGATGCATTTTTTATATCTTTAGTCAACATATTTGTCCCAGAATTACTATTAAATCCTGATGTTAATTGACGTAATTGATTTTGTAGAGCAGATAATTGCTATGAAGCCTATGAAGTATCTGCTGTAAAAGCCAAATTCACATTCAGTTGTTTTGCCATAACTTTTTATTTGCTCTCCTTTCTCTCCAATTTATTTTTTTTATTTGCGCAAATAAAAAAAGAGGTGGGCAGAGTTAAATTCTCTACCCACCTTAACTCCTACTCTATTTTAAAAATAGAATAAGTATATTAACCTAATTTATCCAACACTTCTTTTAAAGTTCCAAGAACCTCTGGTGCAGCCATATCGTTCTTAACTTTTTCGGCATCATATTCTAATCCCGCATAATCTTTGCTAGTAGCTTCAAGAATACCCATAAAAGAATTTTGATATTCATGAAGATTATAAGCAGTTTCTTCAATACTTTCTAAAATAAAACTATATTCTTCTTCTGGAATTAATTCTGCAATTTTTCCAATAATTCCATTAGAATCTAATAAATCATATAGTTTAGCAGGATCTTCTTTTTGCTTTTCTGTAAAATTAATATTTGTATATGCATAAACAATTTCAAGTGCGCCAAATATTTCTAATTTCATAGGATTAACAAAATTATTATCCCAAGCCGCATTAACAGCATTTGTTATAAGTGTTAATTTATCATTAATTGGTAAATACTATTTTACCTAAATAGTTTGTTCATTATATACAAACTCTTTTACTTCTTCTCTTTTAGTTAATTTTAATTTTGTAAATGGAATTTTTGCCATGTTTAATTCTCCTTTTTCTCATTGTCTTTATAAGACAATTATACATTTTTTTTTATGTAAAATCAACTTAATCGGCTTTAGACATATCGATGGTTTCCCAACCGACACCCTTACCAGGTTTACCAACTTTCTCATAATGGAAAGCCAAAAAATAATTCATTTGTCTAAAATTTGAAATTAAATCACAAGTCCATGTTAAAACAGTATTTGTTATATAAAATACATTGTCACCAAGAGCTTCTCTAACTCTTCCTTCTAAAAAATGAATTCCTTGAATCCATCCTCTCATCTTATCATAACCGGCATCTAAACTATTGAAATCTTCTAATAGTCCAGATCTATTACCTATATGATAAGAAGCTCTTCTATTTTTTTCTAGCACTTCCCAAGGAACTTTCCATAATTTAACCTGAGCACCATAACCAGTTTTTAAAGTAGCATTATTTAAATCCATAGAAGATTCAAAAACTCCTTCGGCATCTTCCATATCACTTAAAAAATCAAAAAATTGGTCAATTGCTGTATCAACACCAGATGCGCCTTTTACAGAACCAGTATTAATTGTTCTTGTATGTCCCGCAATATTTGAACTTAATTTCTATGCAGCATTATTAAATAAAGCCTCTTCAAAATATCCTGCTAAGATTGCCGGATTATTATATCCTTTAGTATTAGTAGGATCTTGAAAACGTTTAAACATTAATGTTCTAGCATATCCATAAGCCCAAGCAATTATATCTCCTGTTGTATGAGCGCCTTCTCCAGCTAATCCCATACTTTTTAATAATTCTGTTACAATTTCATTTAAATCTAATTTTAAATTTATATAATCAGTAAGTTCTTTTCTTGCTTTTGCAGATAAATCATGATATTTTTTATCTAATTCACTTTGTATTGTTGGAAAATTATCTGCACCAGTATCTAATTTAGCAACAATTGCGTCTGCTAGATTATTAATAAATTCATTAGCCTATGGCCATGCGCCTCTAGTATAAGAAGGAATAGAATCAACAAACTTATCAATTAAAGCAGCGCCCTATCCTTCTAATTCTGGTTTAATTGCAGATTCAAAATCATGATAAAATCTTTGTTTCATATTTGCATAATGAGATATTGCATCTCCATATGTTACATCTGCCAATTGAGCAAGAACTGATTCATAACTCATTGCCATAAGAATACTCCTTTAACGCAAAAAATAGGGAGAAAGGTTTCCCTCTCTCCCTATTAAAATTTTTTCAATTAAATCAAAGTGGTAATAATTCATGTTCTACTTCATGAGCAGTACTATGACGAATAACATCTTCTCTTCCGCCATCATTGATAATCTGAATAGCAGCAAGAACTTTCTTACTATGATCAAATCTTGTATAATCTGGGAATGCATCCATAGTAAATGTAAATGTACTTGGATCTCCAGAAGAAGCCATAGTAAATGTGAAGTTAGACTGAATCTTGCAGTTAGGAATTATAAATTCAGCAGGCATATCTACACCATTCTGATCTCTGAAAAGAGTAGAAGCTTCAAGATAATAGTTACCACCGAATTTATCTGCTGTGATTTCAATCTGTTGAGCATTACTTTCACGAGCTACATAATAATCAACAAGAACACTGTCAAATGCTGTTGCACTTAGAAGATCTTTAATAGTATATTGATCATTATTAGAACCATCGTCTACTAATTGATATGTAGCATGTTCAGCAACTCTCAAAGTATAAACACCATTTGCATCAGCTACAAGCTCTTCATGAACAGGAATATAAGGCTCAGAAACGATTTCTCCGTTTTTCTTGAACATTACATAAGCAAAGTTTTCATTACCATTTTGAGGTAAATAAGGTTTATTAGATAATTTGATCTGAATTTCTTTATTATCAGGATCAATATCAACACCGTAACTAGCATCAACTGTTTCTGTAACATGCTGATAAACTGGTTTATCAACAGAAGCGTCAATTAATCCAGCACCAGAAAGAATCATGAAACCTTCTGGAGAGATAAGAGCATCTTCCATTGTGAAGGTAACTGTACGCTCACCTTCCCATGCTACTAAACGTGAATTACCACGGCCACCTTGTGCATATACTGTTGTAGCTGCACCTTCCATACTAGAAGTCTTTAATGTATCGAAATAAAGAACTGGTTCATTTGCATAGAAGATTTTACTACCAATCTTTTGTGCAGTCTTAGCCTTAAGAACTACATCGCAAATTTCACGAACACCAAATTTCATAGTGTATATTCCTCCTTGTTATAATTAATGAATATCTTTCATCCAATCATCGGGATGGGTATCAGGTTTTCCGCCAGCAAGGCGAGTTCGGACATCCAAGTCCCAATTAACATGTAACATATATCTTTCTATAACATCATATAACTAATACATAGTTAGTTGTTTTAACTATGAAATAGGAATTTGTAATGCTACTGTTAGTATAGAAAGATATCTGCCAAACGTACTAGAGATCGAACCGCCTTTTTGAGCAGCAACTCTCTAACGTCCTCTCATAAGTTTTTCAGCAATTTCTCTTGCCCTTTCATCAGCAGGATTAAATGCCTATTGATCCATTGGGCCAAAAGTGGCACAAGTAACTAATTTTAATGCATCCTATAATTTATCAAAATTAGTTTCATCAATCATATGAGTTTGATTATTATCATCAGTAAGAATTAGAGATCTTGGAGTAAAAGCGGCTTTTCCCAATCTCATCAACTACAACACAGATTTTACATTTTCTCGTTTATCTTGAGTTGACTTATCATTCATTACTGTCATAAATACTTGAAAATTATTTATTTCATCTAAAGCAGTTTTGTCCTCTACGACAATCATGCTTTTGTTTACACATAAGGTTTGAACTCCTAAAAAGAAATCATTTTCTCCTAAGTAACTAATTTCTTCAATAGTAGGCTAATGCATTATTAACTAACATTCAGGAATTGGAATATCAATTCCAGTCATCATCGCTAATCGGATATCCATATTAAGTTAAATGAACCTAATTTTTAAATTCTTCAGCAAATTTAGCCTAACGATCAGGAGTAACCATAGGTTTTTTATCTTCTTCACCATGAATAGCAGAATACATTAAACATAAACCAGAAAATTCATCAGTTAAAACAATTTGATTTGCTCCTAAGAAATCTAATTTACCAATTCCAGTTAAATGTTTTTTATTAAAAGTTGAATCTATTTCTGCTGCGATTCTGTATGGTCTTAACATAAAATCATCTAACTGCCATTGATCAAAATGACAGATAATATCGAATTCAATAATATTATCTCGAAATTCTGGATTTCTTGCATTTGTAGTAAAATTATCAAAACTAATAATAATATAATTTAATACAGATCCATCAACATATAATTTAGGAACTAATTTTATATTTTTGCCAAAAAGTTCCAATGATTGATCTGTTGTTAAATTAGGTTTATTTAAAGCATCTCTTGAAGTATAATAAAGTAATCTTTTTAGACGCTGATTCTGCATAATTTGATCAGTAATTATTCCTAAATCTTTTTCAATAGATAAAAAACTAGATTTAGGAGGGAAATAACCTTCAATTTTCATCTTTTACTCTCCTTTATCTCTTTAGAATAATGATTCTACAACTATTTTTTTAGTAAAATTACCATAAGATAAATCAAATTCTCCACTATATGAAGAATCCCACATTAAATAAATAGTTAAAGGATCATCTTCATCAATACTATATCTTATTGGACGATCCTTTTGGACAGTCCACTTACTGTTATTGATACCTTTATATTTATACATATAAGTTTTCTTACACTTTATAAATGTTTCACCTTCAATAAAGATTTCTGTTTCCATAGTATTTGGCATAACTGGTTCTGCGATTAAAGTTCCAACTAAGCCTTGTTCAACATCATCTTCACTTTCATTTGCATAATATTCTTCAGCTGTTAATTCAAAAATTCCAGGAGTAGAAATCCAATCGGTAGCTTCTACTCTCCAACATACTTTTGGAGCAACTTCTTTACAACCTTGTAAATAAAATTTTGAATATCTCTAAAAATATTTTATAATTGAATCAGTTCTTGGCATTAAAATATGCAAAGAATAATTTGGTGTATCTACACTTACGCCATGTTTTTGGATATATTTAATCTATGTTTCTACAGGACCTCTAACCGCCGCATAACTTGAATGTTTATTCCCTTCTTCATCCACCCAATCAATTGAGTAAGAACAACGACGAATTTCTCCTCTAAAATATGCTAATTCAGTTAAGTCCTATAAGTAAATTAACCAATACGTATTTGTCCCCATCCATTCAAAAACATCTCCAGGTTGGAAATGATCTTCATAATGAACAGAAACAATTTTATCATCATAATCCTGTTTATTTTTATCAGGATTTATTAATGCACGACAAACTTTAGGTTTACTATCATCTTCATAAACAGAAACAAATTCTGTCTCTGCCTATTTGGCTTTTTCTTCATCATCAACACCACTAACTTTTAGAATATTAGCTCCTTGATATGAATATAATAAAGCTCTATCTAATGATCTTCTTTTATCAAAAATCATTCTTTCTTGTTGTAAAAATCCACCGTTCATGCCAAGGCGCAAAGTCTAATCATTCAAACCATCAATTAAATGATCATTTTGAAATTTTATAGGAGATCGTTTATGATCTTCCGGTCTGGCATATGTCGGTAATTTCCCAAAGATTCCTAAACGTCTTGACATTAAATTTAAATTAGTAGTGCGAAGTTCTCTATCTAAAGCCTACTTTGCCATCAGTTAATTCCTTGTAAAATACTAATACACTCAAATATAGTTTTTCTATAGAATTCAAAATCAGTTTCTTGAACTCGCAATCCTTCTAATTTACTAATTAATTGTAAAAAAATTGGCCCAACGAAAATTTCGTTTAGACCAACAATTTCCAATAAGACTGTTTCTAATTGTTTTTCCCAATCTTCTTCATGCTCTCGCATAGGAATTAATTTCCATAATTGGTTGGTTAAACGTTGAGCATTTTTCTTTATATCTTCCATAGAAATTTCAATATTATATTTATTCAAGAGCACTGTTCTACCTCAGAACATCCCAATTTGAACGATAACGTCCATCTGCTACAATACGTCTTCTTTTATAAAGACGTTGCATATGAAAGCTATCTCTTCTAGATTCTTCTAACAATGCTAATAATTTCTATAAATGATTAGCTTGAGAAGTCATTTTAAAATCAGAGCCAGAATATTTCATTCTAGTATTTTCTATAGAAGTTACTTGCCGCTAAACCCAACCCTGTTTCATTAAAAGAGCAAGTATATTTATTTCTTCAGCTGTTAAATTAACATTGAAGTGAGATCGTTCAACAATTGCGTCAGGAACCTAAGAATTTGGATCTTCTAATAGATCATTCCAGACAACACCTATAATAAAATCTCCTTCTTGGACTTCATCTTCAGGGATTTCTACTACTTCTAAAGTATAATCTGAGATGCACTGTCTAGGAAATTCAAAACCAGGAATAGCATTTATCAGAAGACGTTGAAGATCTTTAATAGTATCTTCTGGAGTCAATTCCAAGTACATGTCATCTGTAATCTTTTCAAGAAAGCGATTATAAATAGTAGAAAATTGTGTACCTTGTACTGTTTCTGCCATTTATATTACCTCCTATTATTCCTCAGTTTTTACCTCAGTCTCGACTTTTTTAATAACTCGACGACCTGTTGATGCTGGCTTTACACGTCTTTGAGGAGTACTCTCCGGAGCAACAATACCATTTTCGGCATCTTCTTGCTTTTCTTCTTCTACATGTGTCAATGCAGCATTAACATCAAATCCAGTTTTCTTTTTAAGTGCACGTCTCTTTTCAATATCATTTAAAGGAAGAGAGACTGCAAACTGTCTAATAAGATCCATTACACCTGTTGGAGCAAAATCAAGCATATCTAAAAATTCATCTAAAGAACCATAATTCATGATCCTTACAATATCTTCTTCAGAATAATTATATTCTTGTTCTGCAACAATATTTAGGTCTCTTTGTGCTTCAGCACTTTGGATCTGTAAGAAATTGTTCATCATCATTTGTCCGCCTGGCTGATAAGAAAGTTTTTCAAGCTCAGTCATCGGAATTGCTTTAGTTTCACCAGGCATAAATTCTCTACGAATATTATCTTCCGGAATACGATAAATAACTACTCCGGCACTTCTATTCTTAACTTTATAAATTTTATCTGCCATTAAAATAATCTCCTTTTTCTCTTAAAACAAGTATAAGGGGGAGAGGGAACAGTTCACCTATAAATCTCCCTCTCCCCCAGTAATATCTATATTAAATTTCTAGGTTAAAATTAAGGATCTTGTTGTGTTCCAGCGCTATGTCCGTCACCAACAGAATTAATCTGTCCTGTATAATCCTTAATACTCTTATTATTTAAGAACCATGTCTTCATTTGACCTACAAGTGAAGTATCAACGTATGCACAAATGTTATTAGCAAGCATGCAAACAACGCCAACTTTCTTGTAAACTTGAATTTCACGAGAACGATCACCAGGATTGTTGAATTCATCAACAATGGTATTACCTTCAAAAGCGATCTTAACAGGTTTTCCATCAGCGCCAGTTGGAATTACCCAAGCATAGCCAGGATCGATAACCTTAGTTTCATTTGTTTCATCTTCGAAGCCTTGCTCAAGAATAACAACTTGATGTCCTTTATAATTTGGAAGACGTCCATTATTCCAAAGCTGTTCCTTCATAGACTCAGTATATCTCCAAGCTTCCTGAGGGATCATTTTAACGGCAAATTCATAAGTACAATAAATTGTAGGTGTACCATAAGCAGCAGCAATAGTAAGAAGACGATCCATAGCATCTTCATCAAATCCATTAGCAATTACTCTATTTGCTGGTGGAAGTTGATTAATAGAAGCTTTCAGAGCCTGTCCAACCTCTTTATAAATAAGTTCGTCCATACCTTCCATAACAATTCTTGTTACTTCGGCAAAATCAACACGACCATCAAGGAACTCTTCAAATCCAATCTGAGCAGCTCCACCGATTGCGCTTGTACGAACTTCGAAAGCCTCTTCGTTCTTACCAAGCTTAAATACTTCATAAATACCTGCAAGTCCAACACGTGTGATGAACTGTTTTGCACGTTGATTAGAAGTCAGCTTACGTCTAAACAGAATCTTATCTCCCTGTGCAAAAGTACGAACTTCAGCGAACTGATTATACTGTTCAACAACTTTCTTAGGAAGAACTTCATCTAATGTTTCTTCAATAATACTGAAAATTAAATTTTTATTTTCACGATATAAAGCGTATGTTCCTGCCAATTCATTAAGCTCTCTACGAAGAGTTTCGTTAAGAGCTTCATAACTTAAATCCTGGCCACCAAAACTATAGGCAACAGGAGCGGAAGGATTAGCTTTAGCAACTTGTTTCATAAGAGCAACAAGATCTTTTCTATCTAACATTACTTTATCCTCCTTCCTTTAAATTACGCAATACGCATAACCTTAACACCTTTTTGGTGATCAGGCATTGTATAAATCTTAACAACTTGCCATACCATATCGCCAGAGTTAGTTCCCTTTGTTCCACAAAGAATTCCATCATCTCCAACATATAAAGATTGGCCAAGAGTAACAGTAGTTTCATTAATTGTATTAGTTGTGAAAATATCGCCAATATTAGTCTTTAATACACGAGGAACCATAGTTGTACCAGCTGGCATAAACTGTGGACGTGCCTGAGACTCAATGTGATATGGATCTTCATTATAATGAAGTTCATACATATCAGGAGCAGCTGTTACATCATCATATGGGAAAGTTTCACCATTAACAGTAATAGAAGTATTACCTTGGTCATCTTCTCCATTATAATAACGTGACTGTTTATTAAAATTAGTGTCATATGTATAAGGATCACTATTTGTTAATTTTTGTCCGTTTGCATCATATTTATCGCCACCAAATGGACTATAAATACGTGCTTGATAATTGTCTTTAATCATTGCGAATTCGCAATCATCTTGATGTTCTCTATAAAGTTTAATTTCATTATATACTAACATCCATTCACCAGGACCGGTGAAATTTACTAAGCCATTTGCATAATCATACTTAACGAACTGACCTTGCTCCAAAACATCAATATCAGGATCTGCAGGTAATTGTGCATAAACCTGAGAAGTTCTTTGAGCAGAAAGATGATTAGGCTCAACTTGACCATAACCCCATTCTACGAAGCTGGCCTGGCTTTGGATATTCTTTTTCAGAAAATCTTTAAGCATTCTTCTATTTCCTCCTTATTAGAATCAATTCATATCTTTCGCAACTTCCATTGCTGCTTTAACCCAAGCAGGGATGGTTGCATCTTTACTAGGATCATCAAAATTAAATGTCATAGATGGTCCATCTTTGTGTTTATCATCCTCAAGGTCAAAGCTTACCTTGTTGCGAACACAAATAACAGAAAGTTTAGCCTCAATATCATCTAATGAATAAGTATCAATGTTTTTAACAACATCAGCCTTATCATCATCAGAAAGCATATAGAAACTATTAATCATAGCTTCTTTATCTTTTCTTTCAGTTTCAAGTTTGAACTGCTTTAGAGGCTCCATTTCAGAAGTTAATGTATCATAATCAGCTTTTAACTGAGTATAATCGGCTTCTAGCTTATTGAATTTTGTAAGAAGTTCCTGATATTCAGCACTATCCTCAAGAGAGAATTGTCCTTTTTTCTTTTTCTTCTTATCATCTTCGTCATCATCAGAGTCTTCTTCAGGATCTTCTTCTTCGTCCTTTTTATCCTCTTCGCCAGAATCTTTGCCTTCTGATTTATCATCAGGATTAGGATTATCTCCTTCACCTTTTTTGTCCTCTTCTTCTTTCTTTTTCTTATACTCAGTTTCAAAAGCTTCAATATCTTCAGCTTTGAACTGAGCTTCTGAGCTGAAATCAGTTAATTCGCTAACTTCTTCAGCTGGACTAAATTCATTATTTTCAGAAAGTGAAAAGTTTAAACGATAGAATTTATTATCTTCAACATTATGAAGAACAGCAAACTTCTGATCACCTTCAGTATAAAAACCGTAAATTTGCTGACCAGGAACCGCAGTCTCTACATAATTATAAAGATCTGTCCATAAAGAATCTCCAACTGTTACTGCATAAGTAGTGAACATTCTTGATCCTCCTTTATTAAGTATTTCCTTCAACTGTTTCATCATTGAATACATCTCTCGTTTGAAAGAAGATTCATCAAATGAAAATTGAACAACTGCGGGTTGTTCATCATAAGTGAATTCTCCGCTAGTAATAGTGGCGCCTTCGAAACAAGGCTCCTAATCTTCTCCTAAAATACATAAATTTGTAATAACTGCTTCATTAACAATGAAAATTTTAGGAACTCCTCTATTATCTTTTGCCCATTCCGCTTTTAAAAATTCATTGTTAAGATTCATAGATTGATTGTTTCCTTTATCCAGAACTCTTTGTACTTCTGGATATTGCCCAGTCCATAACCAACCCTCTGTCATTAGATATTCTCGCTCATATTTACCATCATCCAAGAATTTTTGGAACCAACATTTTGCGTTAAAATCAACAAAACCATAAGGTTTTGTTACTTCTCGCATGATGATTTGATGATTTTTAATATCAATCTGTTTGTTATGTTCTTCAAAGTCTTTTGCATATTCATTAAAGAACCCCACAATAGGACTTCCTGGCAAACTATTAGCGATTTGCTTGGCAGTTTCTTTGGTGATGATGCTTTTGTTGCGGTTCGGCTCATCACCAACATAACATACCTTTATCTAACATTTAGAGATCATTGGGTTAAGTGGAGTTAAATTAATAAACTCGCTAGGCGTAGTCATTTTAATACTTGTGTGTTTTGGCATTATAAGCCTCCTTAACTCTACGATTCTTTATTCTAAATTGTTTTTTCAGCTTTCTCACTGTCTGCTTTAGCAGGTCGCCCTGCTTGCTTTGTTTCAGTTGTTTTAGTTACTGTAGTCTAAGTAGAAGATTTGTTAGTTCCTCCTACTTGGTTTTGCGAATTATTATTAGTGGACTAACCTTTTTGACCCAAAATTGCATCTGCATTTAAAGTAGATGACATTAATGGAGGAATCATAATTTCGCTTAACTTCAAAATTTCATTTTCAAATGTAGCAGCATATAAAATTGAACTTTGAGAATGTCCAAGAGCAATCTACGGTAACATTTTAGAATAACCAATTTGAACCATCTCTTTATATTGCTTAGATAATTCTTTATAATTATATTGTGTAGTTTCTAAGAAATATAAATGATAAGTATATTTGTTTTTATTTTTAGAAAGCTTTGATGTTACTTTATCATAGAACATATTAAATTGAAGTAATAAAGCTCTCATTGTAGATTCATCATCAAGAATTGATTTTTCAAGAGATAAATTTCCATCTGTATTAAAAATATTACGCGATACACCAAAAGCATTATAAACTGTACGTTCAATTTTTTCAAGATCATCTCTTGTTGTAGACGTATTTTTATCAGCCATATCTTCTACATTTACATCAGCAAATGTAGTTAATACATCAACTCCAATAGCTCGGCGTAACATTTCTACTGCATTATTATGGATGTCTCTTGCTTCATCAACATCAAATATTAAATCGCCATTTTTGTCAAGCGGTAACTTCTAAATTAAAATTTTAAGAAGTTGTTGCATCTGTTTTCTTCTGTCTAAATCCTATGCGGCATCTAAGTCTAAGATTGCCGGAATTGCATTAATAAATAATGGCTGATCGCCATTTTTAAACCCAAATTTTACAGAAGATTCTGGATCTAATAAATACCAACTACCATATGGATCCCCCAAATAATCTCTTGGTAATTTTCCTGTTTTATACATTAAATAACCTTTTTGAAAATCTTCAGGAAACATTTTTAATACACGAATACGATATTCAGGATCTGTAAAATATTCATCGAAAAATCGCATATTAAATTCAATAGCTGGCATGTCGCCTACAAAATAGCGGCTGCGGCAATAATTAATTGGTAATTCTTGAACAACTAAACCATCCTTATTTGGGAAAATATAACCATAATAAGCACCATTAACTATAACACTAAGAGCTATATCTCCACAAACTTTTTTAATATGAGAATTATCTAAAAATGATAATATGCTATAAAAATCACTTAGAAGCTTTTTATCTGGTACTGTTGTATCAAATTTTTTCTCTGGTTCTATGTACCAATCATATCTATATAAAAAAGCAAAATAATCACAAATTCTGGCATAAATACCATTAGTACGATAGAAGAAATTTGAAATCTCTCGCATAAGCGGAAGATTTCTTTCTGCCATAGCTTTGAAAATAATTCGTTTATCACCAAAATGACGATAATTCTTTTTTAACCAACCAAGGTCAAGAACTGCATCTTCAAGAGTTTTAGTTCCTACTTTTATATCTCCATATTCAAGAGGAGCGCCAACATGGTTAATTCGACCAGAACGCATCATATCAAAGCCTTTTTTATGGAGTTCTTCCTATCTGTCTCTCACAGTATTGTACCTCCTTAATATCCTGCTTTATGCATTATATAGTCATAAGTAATAAGATTCTCCTCTGTATATGGTATTTCAATTAATTTAATTTCATGCTATCTACAATAGTTTCTTTTCTACCTATCATTATATTGCTGTTGATAAAATCCTTTCTTTCCGCCATATTTTGCACTTGGCTCATAATGTTGTTTTCCTTGATATTCAATGATAAAATCAACAAAATTATCATCATCAAAAACAACAAAATCAAAACGAAGTGGGCGGCCACTGGAACTTCTTAATCCTGGAAAACAATATTCCATTTCATAATTAAGTCCAGATTCTTCAAGGATTTCATGGATTTTAATTTCGCCTCTACTTGCGTCCATAATATCCTCCTTAATTAAAGAAAGCCCAATCTTTAGCATTAAACTTCTTTTTCTTCTTTTTATTATCTTCTTCAATTTTTATATAATATAAACCATATTCAAAAGCAGAGAATTTATCTTTTTTAATTCCTCTATTAGCTTGCTTTAAAATAATATTAACACCTTCATTTTCTTCACGAAGGTTCATCATTTCCTCTTTTAATATGGAAGTTAGGGTAAATGGTTTTAAATATTCTGCCCTCTTCTCAGGAGTCATATTTTGACCAACTTTTGTACCCATTAATTTTACCTTAGCGACACGCTCATCAATTAAGAGCTTCACCTTTCCAGAAGAAAGTTGTGTTTGAACATTTGAATGTGCCTCATTATTAACTGGTGCATTAGCTTTAATTATATAAAGAGCGTCCTATTCACAATTTGCAGTTCTATACTTTTTATATTCATCTACTGCATCATCTTGTGTGCCACCATAAACACCGAAATCAGGCCAGATCTCGTTGGTATCAGGATCGATTTGCGGCTTAACTAAATAATCTACAAAACCAATACCCATACCATTTCCATCAACTACAAGTCGTTTAGCTTTATATTTATAAAAAAGTTTTTTAACTTTTATAGCCTAATCCTCAAAATGCTCGTCAGATATTGTATAAATATTAACTAATTGTTTTGTTGATACTCCTTGAGGTTGCGGTGTTACCTTAAATACATTTACTACTGAATCACAACCTTTTCGGCCTACGTCCATAGATAATATATAAAATGAAGATTTCGAAGCACGACCAGAAGCTTCATATTCTGGTTGCTTTAAAATTCTATTTCTCGTAAAAATCTCTTCATTAAAGAAAGCATCTTCTACCGTACCAGACCATTTTGATTCATATTCACGATCAAATGAAGCTTCATTAAAAGTACCGTCCATTTTAAGGTCGCGAACGAAGTTTTTATCAAGAAGTTTCATTAATACTGGAATACGATATGTACCACCCATAACAAAAGATTTTTCTGGTTTAACTATTTGCCAAACCAAAAGCTGAATCAGTTTATCATACGGGAATGTATTTTTCCAACCTGCAGTAGTAATATATAATTGTGACTTATTAAGTTGCTCTTCTGGATGTGTTGATCCATCCATACATAAACGAGAAACATTCATTGTAGGTATAATAACTTCTGATAATATTGTTCCATCAACACCGGCACATTCTTCTATTACTCCGGCATGTCTACGCTTACCACGAGAAGTCTCTCTAGCAGCGATATTATCAAAATAGCTACCTGATTTAAAAACATATTTACAATAATCTTTTCCTTCAAGAGTTACACCACGACTCCAATCTATTTCATTATTAAAAGCTGGAATAAGTGTACATATCTCCTGAACTTTTTCCTTCATGATACCAGCTGCCTGTTCTTTACCTCCAGAAGTAACAAAAAGTTTACATTTTGGATAAAGGATACAGCGAATCATAAGAACCATCATTGATAAAAAGGATTTTGAATACGCACGAGGGAAAACCGCGTACACATATTGATAACGCATAGCTATGCGTAAAAATACACGTTGATAAAAGAAAAAATGAAAATCTTGCGGATTTCCTTGCTCCAAAAGCCAATCAACAAACATATCTGGATATTCTCGCCAAAATGCGATATATTCACGAGCAATGGGGATAATTGCACGCACACGTTCTTCAGAAAGTCCTACTTTCTTACGCTTCTATTGAAGATTTAAAACTTCTTGTAATTTCATTGTAATCCAGATTTAACGATTGCGGCAATTGCCTCTTCATCGTTTGCACTTTCTTCTTCAACAAAATCGTTGAATTCATCAAAGTCTTGATCTTTTATTTCTTCAATAGAATCAAAATCGAGCATTTCATCATCGACATCTTCATCTTCTTCTTTATTCTCTTCACGCACCATTTCACGCACGGCGCCTTCAATAAGATTGCCAAGATTCATTTCTTCGACAACCAAAGTCTTTGTATAATTTTGAAGATCAAGAATTGTTTCATCTACTCTATCTTTTGGAGAATCTACATAATAACGAGGTATAAAACCATCTCGTTCACAAAGTTCTACTAATTCTGATATAGAATCAATAAATTCTCCTTTATCTTTTTTATTTTGTGCGGCAGTAAAATTACCTGATTTCATAAGCTGATCATACATAGACACCATCTTCTTTGCCGAATCAATATCACCCATGTCAAGTAATTGATTTGATTTAAGAGATGTTTTACATGCGAGCTTTAATGTATCTTCATGACCGGCGCCTTGAACATCATAAGAATCCATCATATTTTGATAGAGAGATTCAAGTTGCACCCATTCATCAGGTTTATATGATTTTCCCCATTTTGTGCGAAGATAAACAATATCTTCATCACTAAGTTCGATACCAAGATCTGATGAATCATCATAAACTGCTGATGTATAACCGTCGCCTATAGGCTATTGAGGTGGCGCATTAGGCGTGATATAGCCTGGCAATGTTGGCTCTTCAAGATGCTCAGTCGGCACAGAAACCATTTGATTTGCAATAGCTTCATCTATTTGAGCTGAAGTGTAGCCTTGATGTGTCATGGCTTCGCGCATTTTCTTTTCGGCAATACGTTTTAAAACTTCATTATCTTTCCAGCGCTTATCTCGATATTGAACTAATTTCATTTTAGATAGATATCTACCTAAGATTGTTGTGCCTGTAACTTTTTTAGGATCTGCACCATAATCGGCAAGAAGTTTATCCCATTCTGATTGGACATAAGGAACATCACACTCTTGAAGAATCCATAAATAAGTATTTGGATCCCAGTTATTTACGTGCATAGTTAAACACTTTTTACATTGATTAAGTTTCCCAGAAGGATATTTTTCTAAATTATTTGAACCATAAAATTCTTTATCACTCATGGTTCTTTTGCATTTTTCACAAAAACATTGTCCCATAAAAAATACCTCCTATTTATTTTATAAAATTAATAAATGAATATTATGATTTTTTGGCCTTACTATTCCGGCAACATTTACAAATTGAATAAAATCCATCTTTTGAAGTTTTATTTTTAGAAAAGTATTTATTATGAGCTAATTTAATTTGTCCACAACGACTGCATCGTTTATATTTACCTTTTTCAACCTCAAGATAATGCCAATCTAAAAGTTGATCTTCAGCGGCAGACGCAATTAAATTGGGGATTTTTTTTCGCCATAATGAGGAAATATACTCAAGCGAATGTGTTTTGCCGAATTTCGATAAAAGATCTTGTTGGATTTCAATATTTTGCATCCCATCAATTTTATCAACAACTATTTGATGATAAATAGGCTCATCGGCAAGTGCTTTTTCGGCAATTTCATCAAAAGACCACATCAAATAATAAAGGTCTCCTTCAAACTATCCCCAAGAATGTTCTTTTAACTTTGAGTAATTACAGAGGATAGCAGAACAGACTTTAGGATTGCATAAAGAAAACCCTTCTGGGATTACATACCCTTCTTCATCAAAAGAATATGATTCATCTAATTTTAAATAATGTTTTGAACGAGTTATTTTATTGAAACGAATTGGTTGTCGATACGCATCTTTAATTAAATATTGATCCTTACGCATCTCAATGAGAGTTTTCTTAATGATAAATCTATCTCTTCCCTAAGCTGTTTTAAGTTTTTCTTCCCACATGTTAATGGCTTCGCGCAATTGTTTTAAAAATGGAATTTCTTCTAAATCTTTTTTTGTTATACTTACCTTTGGTTGAAATATTGTTGTCTTACTCTCATTAATTAAGTTATAGATGCCATCTTCGCCATTTTCTAGTGTGGAAACAAGACCTTCAAAGGAGGTTTCCCTTTTATTTACTGTGGTCATTCGATTCTCAGTGAGAATCTTTTTCTCCTTTTTCTCTTGTTTCTCCATACAAAGAACGAGGTAATCAGCTAAAATCTCTAGGTAACGAGGATTGGGATCCGGGTTTTCGGCAAGTATTTTTTTGACTAGCTCGTTTCTTTCTTCTGGAGATTCAATTGTATAATCTAATTTTATCATTCAATCTACCTCCAGATATTTTGTAAGTGTCTCTTACAAATCTCAACTTGATTATAACTAAAATTTTGGGCAAAGTCAAACAGCACTTGAAAAATTAAAAATTTTATGATATAATTTTATAAAGAATAAAAATAGAAAGGAAAATTTATATGTTATCCATTTTTAAATATAGAATTGAAGGCACCTATACTGAAGTTCATGCTGATGTGGTTCAGTGGTTAAGTGTAGATTGGCAGGAAAGAGAAGGCAGTTTTGTGGCTTGGGCTTTAGTTGATATAAATAGTGAAAAAGATAGATGTTTTTTAATTAGGCTCGTTGAAACTGGAGAGCTAATTGGTGATACAGAGTTAGAGGGCTATGGCTTTTTAGGTTCAGTAAATTTAAATATGTATGTTAGTCATTTTTTTGTTGCTGAAGTAAATCCTAAAACTAAGGATTTAATTAAAGATGATTTTTATGAACCATTTATCGTTGATTATACTAATAAAAATTTTGAGTGGGATCCTGATCATTTAAATTTATGGTTAGATTCTGAGAGTTTAGGAGTTAATAAATATGAAGAAAAAAACAGGATTTGATTTAATTATTATAATAGGTTGTCTAATTACTGGTATGCTATTAGGCAGGATGATTATAACTAATTGGCGTGGTGAAGTTAATAAAGAAGTTGAAGAGGTATTGAGCCGAGTTGTTATGATTGACGTGCCGGCAATTGATGGTAGTGTTAGTGGATTTCTTGAAGATAATAAATATAATCATAAATATTTGACAGCAGTTGATATTGCAACTAATGATTATGGCATTTATGAAATTGAAAATAATGCCGTTGTTGCTTACGCGCATGGTAAATGTGTGGATATGGGCGATGCGCAGCCAGGTTTTTATGAGATTGTCGGAACAAGAAGTCATATTGATTATCATAATGTGAGATATTGGCGAGTTGTTGACTTGGAAGAAAAGAGTAGTAAAAATAAATTAATTGTTAGCTCTTCTGGATATGAAATTGCTGATGCGCCTATTACCAAAGTTGAAGGTAGCGGATTGGGCAATGTCCAAATTGATAGTGAAATTATGCTAACCGTTTATGATAATAGTGAGCCTGGAATTGTATTAATTGTGATCGACAGCGGAGCAAAAAAAGATGATAATTGAAGTAAAATATAATGTTGGAGATAGTATACGGTACGTTGAGAGAAAAATTCATGAAGTTTGGGGGCCTTGTCCATGTTGTGATGGTTTTAAATATATAACAGGAGCTGATGGCGAAAAATATGAATGCCCTGTTTGTGAAGGAAAAGGATAGGTTCTTGAAGGAGAACTTGAATCTGAAGAAGAAAAAACTGGAACAATAAGTAGTATACATGTAGTTTATGATAGCAATTATTATGGACGTGCAGGAAGAGAACCTTGGGTTTATTATAATATTCCTCAAGACAGATATAACATAGATCAGAAAGATATTATTGAAAGAGTTTTTACTGAAGAAGAATAGTTAGCTTATAGTGATTAAGAAAGGCGCTGACGCGCCTTTCTTTTTTTTTTATAGAAAAGATACCGTGTTCGAAATAAAAAATCGATTTAGAAAGAATTGTGACCAGGCCAAATTGTCAGACAATTTGAAAAATATTTTTTTCCCATAATACACCCCCCATCAATAATCCAAAAGAAAAAAGTAATACAGCACAATGTTTGAACAATTCTATCACCATACTTTCATTATTCTGAATTTATTTTTCATACGGCTGATCTCAATAAACATCTACTAAAAGTATTGCGTCAATTTGAAAAACGCCAGTCCATAAATCGAAAATTGTGGCCCAATTCGGCGGCCCGGTGACGTATGTGGCGAGCCGAGTTCGCGATAAATACAGGTCTTCAGCAAAACGCTTGCCAACTGCATGGCATAAGCACTAATCACTAATAATCACAAAACACATACATACAGTTAGTCACAACTAACACATGTACTACACAGCTAACAGTAATTAGTATACACTAACACTGGTTAGTACATACTAACACTTAGGGGGCAGAGATTGTTAAAAAAATAACTTGCAAAAAAGTGTTGACAACTGACCGGTCATGTGCTATACTTAAACCATCAAGAGAGAGGTACACAAGAGAGGAGAACATACCATGAAGAAGACATACAAGAAGACCTTCGAGTACAAGGGACAGATGGTTAACTATTACAACAAGGTAAGGACTAATCCGAAAATCGAGTTCTGTGTTTGCGGGTTCTTCATGGAGACTGGCTACACAGTAATGTGGTGGTACAAATAACCCCTTGACAGATAGCCAGATGTGCGGTATAATAGACACACAGAGACAGAGAGACAGCACACAGAGAGAGACAGAGAGACAGCACAGAGAGAGAAAGGACACACAACGATGAAGACAATGATGATGATGATGATGATAACAATGATGATGATGAACAACAACACAACAACACAGCATGACACACACATGAGAGCAATGATAGTAACACAGTTAGACTATACACAGGACATCGTTACGTGTGTGGATGCGGTGGGGTATGAGTGGGAGTTCTATGGATGTGAGGACTACGCCGTCAATGATCTGGTGTGTACATTGATGGATGATAATGGTACACCAGATACTATACTTGATGACATCATCATTGATGCAGAGTATACAGGCTACTGGATGGAGTAAACTCCATCCTTTACTTGTCTATGTAGTTAGTAACCGCTAACTACTGTTAGTCACGTCAAACTCCCTGGCTGCACTTTAGCGCGTTAAAGCAATAAAATGTTTTGGATTATCCGGGGAAAAAAATAATTAAAGTTTTTCCCAAAAAAGGGTTGACAAGCCGGACACTAGCTGTTATAATAAGTACATAAGATAAAGAAAGAGAGGAAATAAAAAATGATGACTCGTGAAATGGTACTTGAACTGCTTGCAACCCTTGGCTCTGATGTTGATGTTTACGAACGCATGGACGGAACTATCCGTGTTACTGTTCAGGATTTTGAGGGATTCGATGAGGAATGGTCTGAAGTCGAAGCCGACTATGATGAGGACGCTGTGGATGCAGTGTATGAACGCCTTGAAGCTGAGGCTTCTGAGGTTGAGGGAGACTATTATCGTTACTTCCAGTTTGACGGTTTCACCGTTGTTTGGGGATACGCTTCCATGGACATCTAAAAAATGTCCATGGAAAAAATAAAAAAAATTTTAAAAAACTTGTTGACAAAAAGCCCGGCCTGTGCTATACTTTAATCATCAAGAGAGAGGAGAACACCACAATGAAGAAAGAAGTAAGAGCCATCACCATCGACTACACATACGATACAGCACACAAGGGCACGAACTACACACTTGACGGACAGCATTGGATGAATGGTGGTGAGTTCGCAGAGGTCATCACAAAAGCGGTTCTCGGCTATGAAGCAAAGAAAGATGCTAACACAAGCTATGATGTAGCAAGCGACATAGAAGAGCTGAACGCAAGCGTCAAATCCAGTCGCTTCACACTGGTGAACAAAGTTCTTGCCAACACATTCGATGAAACAGTAAATAAATATTTTGAAACAGTTCACAGCACAGTTTGGATTTACACAGTAGTCATGGAAGAGACAGCAACACTTTACTACATGACAGCTGAAGAGTTCAGAGAATATCTTTACAAGTTCACAGCACTGAATGAAAGAAATGTCATCAGAGCAAAAGCAACAAGCGCAAAGATGATAGCATGGTTTGAAAGCAAGCTGAACTAAACAGCTTGCTTTCAAAAAAAATAAAAAAAGTATTGACAAAATAATCCGGCTATGCTATACTTTAATCATCAAGAGAGAGGAGAACAAAACAATGACAAGAGAAGAAATGTTTACAGCCATCATTCAGAGATACGGATTTGAGCATCCCGAGACCATTCATTTTGCAGAGATGATGGAGACTGAAAAATCTGATACCGTCTTAAAGGAAGCCATGGAATTGGCACTTGAAAAACCGTTTGAGGAAGAGGACTTTTAAAAGTCCCCTTCTTTTTTTTATTTCAATTTTCGGCCGGCCGCTGGCGTTCCTGGCGGCCGTTGTTGCGCTTTAACGCGTTAAAGCGATAAAATTTTAACGAATTGGCGCTTCACCGCGTTAAAGCGTTAATTCCCGAAAGCGGTCGGCGCTTCGGCGCTTTAACGCGTTAAAGTTTTAAAGTTTAAAGCATCACCGCTTTAACGTATTAAAGTTAGTTCCCTAAAACTTGGGTTAGTCCAGACTAACTCCAGTTAGTCAGATCTAACCTCAGTTAGTCATGACTTACTTTAGCGCGTTAAAGTACTACACTTCATCACGTTAAAGTATTAAAATGTTACGGAAATATTACAGAAAAATAAATTTTATTAAATCGTTCAAAAGGGCTTGACAGCTCCGGCGCGTAGGGTGTATAATGGACTCAAGATAAAGGAAGGGGGACAACCTAATGACTACTAATACCGCACTCCACATCAACCTGATTGACCGCTACAACGCCGTTGCTTTTACCCATAGCTACATCTGGGGCTTCACCTACAAGAAAAACGTATATATGGCAATCACGGACGCTTCCGTTATGCCGTTCGTTACCTGCCTTGACAAGGCTTCCCGTGGTGCAGGATATGCGCTCCGCTTCTGCCCGAACACTCAGCAGAAACTGGCTCTTATGGCTGGCGCTCAGCTCATCTGCTCCGAAGCATATTTCAACGAAACCGTTGCTACTTCCAAGTACAACAAGGGCGAAATCTTCGAGAAAATGGTCACCGAATATTTCGGTCAGGTCTGGGAAAAGGACAACGTTCCTTTCACCGAAGATGGCGACATCACTGTTGATGGTATCGCTTATCAGATTAAGTTCCAGAAGGCAACCTTCTGCAACGAAAAGAGCATTGCCAACCTTGAAAGATAAGGTTGGCTTCGCTCACCCGGGCGCCCTATATGAGAAAAAATGAAAAACCCTATTGACAAAAATTAAAAAGTATATTATAATATATATAGAAATCCAAAAGGAAAGGAAAAATCGAAATGAAACAGAACTTTTTAGCCGCGTTGGGATTGATTGGTTTTCTCGGTCTGGTATGCCTCGTAGGTGGATGGGAAAGCAAATATTCAAGGCTTGCCATCTGCACTAAACGAAATGGAACTGTTTTCACTTTCACCGATAACAGCGGGAATGATTGGGAATGGGAACATGACTATAAAGACTTTTATGAAGTCGGTAAGGCTTACCGCTTAATCATGGATGATAACCATAGTTCTTCAATCTATGATGACTGGATTGTAAAAGTTAAAAAATATTGAAAAAAAACTGTTGACAAATAAAACCAAAGGTGCTATAATTAAATCATCAAAAGAGAGGGGAATGCGGAGAGGGCGACAAAACGGTGGTTGGCTACGACAAAGACTCTGGTTGGTCACTGAAAGCCCTCGACAGCCCCCAAAGAAAACATCCAAAAGCAAACAATGAAAGGGGAATAAAACAATGACGAAACTTTCCTATGACATCTGCCTGAATGGTCGTAAAGTAAAGAACGTGGTCAGCTACAATGAAGCCGTTGAAGCGGTCAAGGAACTCGGTAACGGCTGGAGTTACAAGGCGGTTTATACTGACTTCGATCCGCATGACACGCCTGAGTATCGCAAGGCTTGCGCTGAGCACGCACGCAAGGTGCAGGAAGCACTTGCACGGAAACGCTATGAAAAGGAACTGGCGCACGCGCCTGCATACGTAAACAACAGCGGAGTTGGGGCATCCTAACTCCGCGCCCGGGCGAAAAATTTAAAAAAAACTATTGACAACTCTAACAAAGTATGCTATACTTTGTTTATCAAATGAAAGAGAGGTAATACAATGAAGATTAGTTATCTTGGACAGTTCAGAGCTGACATCGTTTTTGATGGGGATTTCACCTATCACGGCATGAATGATGATTATCATCAGCTGCAGGACTACATTGACAAAGCCAATTATTTTATTGGTGAGTACGGTTTCATGACGGCGCAGATTGTGGACAGTGACGATGGAAATATCATCGTAGAAATGGAGAGTGACTGCAATGACTGTTATTCTGATGATGGTCCTGAGTATTATGATGATGGTGATACTTGTGGTTATGAATGATCATGATGATCATTTTCGCCCTCGGTTTAGCTGAGGGCGACCGCCCGGGCGATTTTTTCAAAAAAAGTGTTGACATTCTTTTTTAAGTGTGCTATACTTTAATCATGAAAGGAGATGAATACCATGCAGGAAAAAGTAAAAGAGTATTGCTATCATGAATTGGAAATGTGCAAGCGTTGGGGGTATGACCCACAACAGGCACTCACTCGTTGCTATGGTGCGGTGATGTTCGTGTTGATTGTTGAACCCGATGAGAATGAACCCGATGGTCTTGGTTGGTGGTGGGATAACGAAATGCATCCTTGTTTTAGAGAATTGGGGGCTTACTAATGAGCGCACTGAATGAAGATTTACTTGTTGAAATGGTTGATGAGTTCCTTGAGCCTTTTGGAGTTGATAGTGATTTTTCATCTGATTTCAGCTATGACCCTGAAGATGATAGAGTTTATTTCTCTATCATTGTGGCTGAACGCTCCGACCGCTTATTTAAACAGTATGTTTCAACTCATTTTCACTTTGAGACTCCAAGCATTTTCATGTTGAGTTTACTGCATGAGGTTGGGCACGCTTACACCTTACACACATTTTCTAAATTGAGATTAAAAACTGCCCACGAAGCCAAAAAAATCATCGAAGAAGCGTTAAAAATGGATGACTCCGATGAGATTTATTCTCTGTATTTTGATTTGAGTATTGAAAAGGTTGCAACGGCTTGGGCGGTAGATTATTACAAAGCAAACAGAAAACGCTGTGATAATTTTTATTCGAGATTTTTACAGACCCTCAAAGCTGAGTATGAAAGAATAGGACTGACTGAGTAAGTCAGTCCTAACTGCGCCCGGGCGATTTTTTGCAAAATTTTTTAATTTGGGATGGCAATCAGAACTATCAGAACAGAAGATTTTTTCGGAGAGCCTGCCGATTTTGAAATCATTTGGGAAACAGTCTGCATGACTTGCACTTTTGCTGTTGGTATCCAGACAGACAAGCGAAATGAATTTTCTATTTTCCATGTAACAAGCATGGGTGGAAAAGACATTTATCACATTCTTGATACTGGTTTCCTTGATGTTTATTACAAATACAGCTTTTCAGTAGTAGAAAAGGTCAAAAAAGAAATGAAAAAAGTTATCACAAGGGTCTTGACAGCAAGGGTAGAAGCTGGTATGATAACTGTAGAACAGATAGAAAGGTGGGCAAAAAATGAGCAGTTATAAACTTTATTCAAGAATAAGTGACCACGAAACCATTCTTGAATTGTGGGGTGCGTCTACAAAGCATCCTGACAGCATGTTTTTCTTTTCAGATTTTCAGCTGTCTGAATGGTTTGAACCCGAAGACCAAATTGTTCCTTGGCTATTTGAATGTGCAAGCAAGCTGAACTTTCCGTACCATGCTTATTCTCTGGCAAGATGGGCGTGTGATGCTTACGAAGACATGAGAGGTTGGGCGCATTGACTGCGCCCAAAATCGCCCGGACGCAAAATTCTTTCAAAAAAAGTATTGACTTTTTATTTCTTTGTGGTATAATTAAATCATCAAGAGAAAGGAAATAAAAATCATGACAAAGACAGTTTGGATTATAGAAGATGAAACCACAAATACAAAAACAGAACTGACCTATTACCATTTCGGCAAAGAACCGCAGTTTCCTGCGTGGTACATGGAAGCTGACCACGTTTACACTATTGAAATGATTTGGAATTTCAAACTGTTGAAAACCCTGAAACTGTTTTTCAAGTGCCTGACACACTTTTACATTATTAAATAAAAGGAGATGATACCATGGAAGAAAAAGAAAAAGTTTTTTGTCCTGTGAATGGTTGGGATTGTCCCTACTGGCGCAAAGATGGGCAGTGCGGAATGATCGAAGATGAAGGTTGTCATCCAAGAGAAGAATGTGATGATTATGCTATGTTCGACGATTTCTTTGAGGGTCTGTGACCCTCAAAATCGCCCGGGCGCCGCTTT
>CADCFX010000002.1 GCA_902800945.1 uncultured Erysipelotrichaceae bacterium
TGAGATTTCTCATTCCAAATACATAACTTTTGTAGATGCAGATGATACTCTAGAAAATAATTTTTTGCAAGAGGCATACGAAATAATTAAAAAGAATAAATTAGATATTATAATTGGTGGATATAATGAAATTAAAAATGTTAATATAGTTAGAACAAGATTGTCATTACCAGGGTTACATATTTATGAAGGTAAAACTATTGATAATTTTTTTGAAAAGCTATTAACAGGTAAATCTAATGAAACTAATAAGGAAATTGGCGATTGTCCAACAGGAAGAATATATACTCGATTATTTAAAAGAGATAGTATAGGCAATTTAAGATTCGATACTAATATTCATATGAGCGAAGATACATTATTTATGATTGATTACACTTGTAAACCGAAGAAAATTGGTGTTGTAGATAGAATTTGGTATAACTACTATATAAATGATTATTCAATATCTAATGCTACCAAAAAAGAAAAAATGATTAATAATATAAATGGTTTTATTAAAGAAATTGAAGTAAGAAAAAACAATGAGGGTAATGAAATATTAAGAAATGCTTATCAAGAGCGCATAAATAAAGCTAATAATTATTTAAATAAAATAAAAAACACTAACAACTAAGTTAGTGTTTTAATTTCTAAATGGCAGAGGTAGCAGGAGTTGAACCCACATCAGCGGTTTTGGAGACCGTTATTCTACCATTGAACTATACCTCTATGCACAAGAACAAACTAATTATATCATAAATTTTATATTTATCAAACTTTTTATCAACATTTAAAAAAGGAATATAAAATATTCCTTCTTATAAACTAATTAGAATCTATAATTACTTTTTTATCAAAAGCAAATGTTATTAAATAAGTATAAATCTTTGTAACCTTATCCATTAATGACTTATATTCTGCAACAGTAATAGTCTTATTACTAGCATCTCTATTAAGACTATTACGTATTTTATTAAATTCCATACCCAAATCATCTTTAGACTTAGTTACTCTTATATAGCCCCCACCATCTATTACTTTCTTTTTGAACGGTGTAACTATATCTCCAAGTCTTTGTTCTATAGCAGACATATCATCTACCATAAGCCTTTCCAATAACATTCTCTCCAATTCATAAACTTGATCTCTCAAGACAGCTGCAGAAGACTCGGCCGCATCTATCATCTTATCAAGAACCTTTATGTTACTAGAAGTTCTCATGGTTTGCTTTCCATTTCTTATTTTATCTTCAAGATTCTTTTTCCTTTTTCTAAGATTATTAACAGAATCATTAAAATTATCCATATTTATCTGCAAAGAACTAAGATTAGCAATAATATTTTCAACAACATTTCTATCATCTACTAATATTTCCTCAATCTTTGCATTCTTCATATTATGTAGTCTTTTAACTGCTTTTTTACTATAACTCTCTCTATCTTCGTATAGCATTGATTCAGTTGGATTATCATTCTTATTGTATAACATCTTATGATTATATAAGAAATCTTCTATCCCATTATACATAAATACTGTAGATAACTTACCAGTTTTTTTGTAGATGCTATAATCCCACGCTATATCAAAATAATAGTCCCCTTTCTTACAAGGTATTTTAACTATTTCATAATCAGAACTAGGTATTTTGAAAGTGCCTAATTGAGAAGTATTAAACTTTAATCTTGGTAATACATTTATATCAAATGACTCAATTCCTGCTACTCTAAGAATAAACTGTAAACACTTAGCTATAGTAGGAATACTAGCAACCTTATTCTTAAGAGCATTAACGATCCCCTCATTAGCCATTCTATCTCTAATATCTTCTACCTTAATATTCTTTAAAATCCAAGTATATATTACAAAGACTTTCATAGCTTTTGTATCACGTGGTTTAATTATTGTATTAACTATAGATTTTGCATAACCATAAGCTGCATCCATCTCGCCAGAAGAATATGTCAAATCAACCTGTTGAACAAATGCAATCTTTTCATGCCATTCAAAATTATTATATCTATCCTCAAACCCTTTTATACTTTTACATGAATCTATAAAATACAAAGCATCAAGTTCAACAGAACAATCTTCATTAATATTAGACATAGCTTTAACTAAATTGGCTACATCAGAATAATTATTATTATCATAGAATTCAAATTTATTTAATTGACCTATCAATGAAGATTCAGAATCATACAAGCCCTTAACTTCAACTAGGTTTTCATTAGAAATAATAGATAAAGTTTTAAGCTTAGTAAAATTAGACAAATCAATTTTGGTTAAATTAGGCTGTGCTTTAATAATTAGTGTCGTCAAATCCGGAAAGTTTCTTGCTATAAAATCAAAATTGTCATCATCTGTTCCAGGAAATCCATCAATAATCAAAGTCTTTAGATTTCTAAAATATTGTAAATACTCTATTTCAACACAATTAAGATTAACATAATCAATTTTGTCCAACGCTTCTTGACTTACGCCTTCTGCACCTTCACCAATATTTGGAATTCTATCCTTAAGATAATTCAAAGTCACCTTTGGTAGATAAACAATAGTTCCTCTCATAGCTACACTCTCCTATGCTAATATAGAAATATTATAACACAATTCTTATCTTTTATAAATTATTTTTTCACTTTGGCATATAAATCATAATCATCACTATCATAAATTATTACATCAATATATTCATTTAATACTATAGAAGGATCATAATCCACATATATTACACCATCTTCTGATGGTACATCCATATAACTTCTTCCAATAAAATACTGCCCGTTATCACTTATATTTTCAATTATTACTTCATAACTTTTTCCTATCTTTTCCTTCATTTTTTTTCTTGATATTTCCTGTTGCAAAATCATTATTTTGTTTTTTCTCTCCTCTTTGATATCATCTGCTACCTGTTCCTTTATTCTGCTCGCTGCCGTTCCCTCTTCACTTGAATAAGCAAAAGCACCCAATCTATCAAATTTACTATCCTTTACAAAACTATACAGCTCCTCAAACTCTTCTTCTTTTTCTGTAGGAAAACCAACAATAAGAGTTGTTCTAATTATAACCCCAGGTATCTCTTTTCTAATTTTCTTTATTAATTCTTTAATACTTTCTCCACTACTTTTCCTATTCATTAAACTTAATATTCTGTTATTTATATGTTGAATAGGTATATCAAAGTACTTGCATATTTTTTTATTATTCTTTACCATCTGAATTAATTCTTCATTTATCATCTCTGGATAAGAATATAAAAATCTGATCCATTTAATCCCCTCTATTTTCGAAATATCTTCTAACAACTCTGCTAACCTAGGTTTTCCATACAAATCTACACCATATTTAGTAGTATCTTGAGCTATTATTACAATTTCACTATATCCTTTTTCCGCTAGTTCTTTAGCTTCAAGGACAATATCATCATAATCCCTAGAAATATACTTACCTTGTATATAAGGGATAGCACAAAAAGTACAATAATTACTACACCCCTCGGCAATTTTTAAATACGCCATAGTTTCTCCAGTAGATATCATCCTATTATGATAATCCAATTTATCAACACTTTGTTTATTATTAATCAATAAACTTAATTGCTTCCATAAATCATCATAATTCCTAATAGGGATAAATAAATCTACCTCTGGCAATTCTTTTTCTAGTTCTTCTTTATATCGCTCTACTAAACAGCCAGTAACTATCAAATACTTACAATTCTTCTTTTTATAATCACTCATTTCAAGGATAGTATCAATCCCCTCGCTTTTAGCAGCATCTATAAAGCCACAAGTATTAATAACTATAACATCTGCTTCCTCTGCATTACTAACAATTTCATAATTATGTTTTTTAAATAATCCTATCATTTCTTCTGTTACTACCAAGTTTTTAGAACATCCCAAAGATATAAATGCTATTTTCATATATTCACCTTCCAAAATCCTATATATTATATCATACTGCCAAAAGAAAACTGAATCTAAGATTCAGTTTCTGGTCTACCTGTTAAAGTTATTTTTGTAGTCTGAGTTTTATTATTTCTAACATAAGTAATCTTAATAGTATCTCCAATACTATGTTTATACAATTTATACCTTAAAGTAGCCGTATCCTTAATATTATCATTATCTAATCCAACAATAGTATCTCCTGGCTTAAGCCCGCCTTTATCAGCAGGAGACCCCTCAACAATCTCACTAATTCCTACTCCATCAGTTAAATTAGTAGAAGAATTCTTAAATGCATAAGCATAATAAGTATTTGAGACATCATACATTGCTACTCCTAAATAAGGTCTATCAACAGACTCCCCACTAATAATCTTGTCTGCATAAACCGAAGCATCTTCAATTGGAATAGCAAATCCCATTCCTTCAACACCACTATTAACAAGCTTCATATTAGTAATACCAATAACTTCCCCATTACTATTACATAATGGTCCACCAGAGTTACCACTATTTATTGCAGCATCAGTTTGCAATACTTGCATTATCCAATCACTAGTTTGACTATTACTTACACTAACAGAAACTTCTCTATCCTTACCAGATAAAACTCCTCTAGTAACGGTCCAAGAATATACGCTACTATCTAATGGTGCACCAATAGCAAACACTGTATCACCAACTCTAGCATTAACACTACTGCCAATACTCGATACCTTCAACTCTTTATCTGTTTTATAAGATAAAACAGCTATATCAGCAAATTCATCTCCGCCTTCAACTTTAACCTCTTGTTCATCACCATTAGTAAATACGATCTTTATCTGATCACCACTCTCAACAACATGATGATTTGTAAGAATATAATACACTCCATTAGCATGTTTATATATAAAACCAGTTCCTGTTGCTAAAGCCCTTCCTTTTGCAAATGTTTCAACTATTACAACTGAATCATATACTTTTTCTACCGCATCTCCAATACCATTATCAACAACTGTAACTTCTTTTTCTGTCTTAGTAACATTAGTTATAGTTTTTTTAGCAAATCCCGGTATATATAAAATCGCCAAATACATACACAAAGCTCCTATTAATACCGCTATTACTATCCCTGCAATATATTTAATTGTTCCATTACTATTATCAATTTTAGCTTCTTTAATTTCCACGTCTATCTAACCTCGCAATCTCTTTATAATTCATTGGAAAACCTATTCTATCCAAAATCTTATCTATTCCAATAGTATTAATTTTACCATCTAATATATCTATCTCATATGCTAATTCATTTATAAGCATCGTAAAATCTTCTTCTCTTAATAGTTTTTTCAAAATAATTATCAATGAGAACAAATCATCCTTACCATAAATATATTCTTCATCAATTTTAGGAATACCCAAAGCTGCATGAAACGGTGTATCATTAATTTTCTTTTGCATTTTATGATCATATAATATATCTTCATGAGCACATAGGTTTCTACAATTTGCTAGTATAGGAAAATATGTTAACAAATCATCAATATCAACATCATATTCATCTGCAATCTCCTTTTTATCCTCATACTTTAAAACAGTATACAATTCACTAATCAGGCCAAAAGATAACACTTTAACAACTACCCAAAAAGGAATATAACCATAGTTTTCTAAATAGTGTACTGTTGCGGAATGTTGCCCCCCATTAATTCTTATTTGTCTTTTAATCTTTTTTAATAAATCATTTACTTGCCTAGATCTATCCCCAGATCTATCAAAATTAGAAGGATTCAAATATGATTTTTCTTTAATACCATATTTTTTTGATATCTGATAAGCAAGAATACTCTTTAAGTTGTTTTCAACAATAAGTAAGTTTTTAAAAATAATATTTCTTATCTGTCTGTCAAAATTAAATAAAGCATATAATTCTCTAAAATCAGTCCCTGGAATATACATTCTATCCTTAGGAGACTTAAGAAAAACATGCCGGTAACCACTTATAAAAAAATAATTTTCTCTTAATAATACATCTTTAGTATAATTGTATTCGCTAATTGTTAAGCCTTTACTTTTTAGTATTTCAATTTGTTCGTCGATCGTTTTAAATGTCTTTATCACAACTGCATCACCCTAAATATATACCATTATAACACATCTCCCATTTCATTTAAATAATATATTTATATTATGGCTATTATGTTATAATAGTGTGAAAAGTAGGTGAAATAAATGCCGGCACTAATTACTCACGACATATTTGCCAAAGAAGTATATGAAAGATTAGATGAAAACATTAAAAGAAAAATAAATCACGAAAAACTCATATATCAAACTTTTGCTCAAAGTCACGACTATTTATTCTATTATAAATCTTTCAGCTTTAAACAAACCAAAAGAATTAATTATTTAGGCAAAATAGCTCACAGAAGAAAAACACAAGAATACTTTTTAAACATTATTAAAACAATAAAAAAATATCATTTAGAAAACTATCAACCAGACATAGCTTACTTATTTGGTAGCATTACCCACTACGTATTAGATTCAACATGCCATCCATTAATTTTTTATAAAACCGGCATCTATAACCCTAAAGATAAGAGCACCTACAAATACAGGGGATTGCACTCTTTAATGGAAAGAAGCATTGATTCTTATTATTATAAAAAATATTATAAAAAGGATTTTAGCACATGTAATATTTCTAAAGACATCATAATGAAACCAAAACTATCTATAGATTTAATCACTCTTATTAATATGGTATATGAAGAAACATATCAGATTAAAAATGTAGGTTTATATTACAAAAGAGGAATTAAAAATGCCAAAGCACTGTATAGAGTATTTATTAATGATAAAAAAGGAAGAAAAGAAAAAATATATAAATGTATTGATAAAATATCACATAATAGATTCGGATACTTACAATGTTATTCAACAAGTATACAATGTGAAAAAAAATATTTAAACGAAGAACACAACGTATGGAATCATCCAAGTATACAAGAAAAGACTTATACTTATTCGTTTGATGATCTATTTAATCTGAGTATTAATAAGTGTATAAAAATAATAAACGCCATATACGAAGTACTGTATAACAATAAGGATATTAATAGTTTAATAGAAATTATTCCTAATATTTCTTATGGTACCGGATTATGTCTAGATAAAAATAAACCTAATAGTAATAGAAAAATGCAATATTTTGAATTTTAAAAGGAAGCCTAGGCTTCCTTATTTAATTCTTCTATAAAATTATCTCTTATATCCTTCTTCTCAATAGATAATATAACTTTATCAAACATCATATCATACTTTGAAAGATATTCTAAAACAGTGGAATATACCACTTTAACATCCTTTATATCTCCACCTAAACATATTACCAACGTTTTAACCATATTAACTCTAGCACATTCCATAACATTTATTATACTATCTCTAATCTTATCATAATAAACATGCATTATATAATCTGCTAATACATTATACGATCTAGTAATTAAAACTTCATTCTTTTTTAATTTCTCTCCATCCATAATAGTTATTATCTTTTTACGTAATCTAATACCATTACAATAATAAATATCATGTAGCTTTCTTTCCTTATTATCACAAATATCATAAGAGGCGGGGATTACTAAAGCATCAACTACCATAGTAGTTACATCATCATCCCAGATTATTACTTTATCTTTGTATTCTTCAGCAACAGATGCCAAAGAAACTATATCATAACAATTTAATAGTTTTCTCCTTGCTAAAGAACTTTTCAGATATTGATTTTCTAAATCAATAATAGAATCATTCCACTTTAACGCCGACTTATTGTCAAATTGTTTCTTCCAAAAGTCAACCTTTTCATCATATGAAACACATTTTTTAGATTCTATTTTATTGATTGCTTCCACCAATTTATCCATCAAGTTTTCTTTATTCATACTATCACCAAACATTCTAGTAAAGACAAATTCTTATTGTATAACTACAGTTGTACCATTATACTTATAGTTTCCATCTTCCCCCATTACAAAAGTATGAGCAAAAACTAAATTATCAGCACTTTTTAATTCATAATAATAAATATTACTATCAGAAGAATGAAGATAATAATTATCATAACCATCATTAGGATTAACTACACTACTTCTAGTATCTTCCAAATATCCCTTATCATAAATAACAATTGTGTTATCTTTTTTTATAACTTTCAATATTTCAAATTTACTATTTAAACTTCCTGTTATATTATTGCTATTAACAGCATTACCACAATTATATACCCCATCTATTAATATACATGTTTTAGTTGCACTTGGATTAAATGGCCCCGATACATCTATTGAATCATTATTAAACAATTTATTATAAGTAGAAACCATTAAATCACTAGCTATTTTATTAATAGTACAGATATTTCCATAGCTAGATGTACCGGCACTAGATACTATAACATCAAGCCCAAAATTATCTCTACAAGTTAATGCTCCATAATATACTGGCTGTAACACTTCTGATTCAGCCAAATTATTATTAATAATATACTTATAAGTAACTCTCAATTTATCTTCATTACTAAATGTATCTAAATTAACGCCAAGAGAACTATAAAAAACATTATCCTTTGACAAATAATTATATAATTGAATAATTGTATCTGTATAATTAGAATCCCTTGTAATATCCTCTTCGGCTGGTTTTTCAACCTCAACAACTTCTTCTTCGCTTTTATTATCAAACTTTATACCTAATGTCTTGGAAGTACCAAAGGCTCCACCAACGATACCAATAATAAAAAACAATAGGAAAAAGAATACATACTTTCTCTTGCTAGTTGTCTTTTTAACAACCTTCTTCTCCATAACAAATCACTCCAGTATCTTAATTAATTATAAAGAATTATCCAAAATATATCAATACTATTAGCCATTTATTTAATTAAAAAAAGGAGATTTTACACCCCTTTCTTTTCTTGTATCACATTTTTATCAAAGGACAATATTCGTCCAAACTTTTCCATAATAATCGACTTTCTTTAATAAAATCAATATTTCTTAAATAACTTAATGGCAAGTCTCCCTTTTTACTATGCACTATTCTTAAATAAGAAACCTCGTCTTTTCCAACTTTATCTAATAAATAACCTTCTTCTCCCCTAGAACTCCATTCTTTTCTATCCTTTATATCAAATCTCAAAACCTCTAATTCATAAGGATCCTTATTCTCATATAATAGTTTCATCCATTCCGGAATACATTTAAAATCATCAGTAAAATAGATAGCTTTCAAACTATCCCCAACATATTTGCTTCTCTCCCCACATAACGGCTTTAACCCGTCTTGACATATATCCTTCATAGCAAACGTGTTAGTAATATGATAAACAGGATGTGATACAGTAACAATACATTCCCTCGTTACCTCCATAGCTATATACCCCCATCAAATATAAATTTCTTTGTATTGTAACATCTATTACTAACAATCTCAATTTTTGATATTTAAACATTCTTTCTGCTTTTTTATAAATTCTTTTTTATTCTTCAATAATAATCTCATATCTACCAAGAACTTATCATAAATAGAATCTTTAAAATAGAACTTAGCATAACCATTAACTCCAAATTTATTATTTAATGCATCATAAGCCCTATTAAACAATTCTTCATCACTAGCATTAGGATCTTTCTTTTTTCCGTAATAATACGATCTTTTTAAACATTGCTCAATTGAAGAATTACGAGAAGCAGAAGAAAGGATTTTTCCATAAATATTACGAGGATCTCTTTTATTATTAGCTCTCTGATCCTCAATCGCCTCTTTTATCACTTCTCTTTCCGCATCAGAAAAAAATATTTTCAAAAAATAATCTTTGTACATTATTTCTGCGCTTATAAACTCATGTCCCTCTTCATTATTATTCTTTCTTATATCATGAAAACATATTACAGTATATAATATATCTTCATTCACTTTTAGATCATTCTCTTTTATAATATGCTGACTTCGTTCTAAAACATATTCTACCCTATCTCTTCCATCTCCTATATAATTATTATCATAAAGCGGAATTATCTCTTTTTCTATATATTCTTTTAACTGTTTACTTACATTCATAAACTTCTCACTTTTCATCTTCATAATCATAATTCCACAAACCAAGTTTACCATTTATATAAATTGGTTTTATTTTTTTCACATTTTCTATTTTAAACCCATATCCTTCCCAATCATTCTTTTCTATAATGCCTTTATATACCAGAGGATTAGTGGGACCGACTCTTTTAACAAACTCTTCATCTACGTATTCTGTATCTGTAATCTGAGCCTTAGCAATAATACATCCCAAAGGATATTCAAAATTATATACTTTAAATCTCTCTAAAGCCTTTTTATCAACCGTCTTACCAGCATGTATTAAAATATCCCCTCTATATTTTGTATTCCATGTTCTAAACTCGTATTTTTTTAACCCCTCTGCTATTAATGTTGCATAAGGCTGTTTAATTGTTATTACTTTCATACTAATTCACCATCCATTTATCATTTCATAACCATTATCTCTTTTCTTAGTTTAGCAGGTTTTAAAACAACAAAACCTTTCTTTTGTTCACCATTTAATAAGAGTATCATATCTTTTTCTATAGCATCATCAGAACACATAATATAACTAATATTATCCTTTAAAGAAATAATATTTATTATCCAATTACTTCCCTTATTATTCATTATTTGTCTAATAATACTATGATTAAGATCATTAATATCCCATATAGTTAATTGTCCAATAATCCTAGGAAGTTTATCATTTTCCTTTTGATATTTAATATCATTCACTATAGCTTCTTCAATATTATTCAATATGGCTTCTTGACTTTCTTTAAAATAAATATCAGCATAATCTATTTCTCCTGTTAATTCCTGTAATCTCTTATATGCTCTTATATCCCTATCACTAGTTATATCAGCTGTAAAATTAAGAGTATTATCTAATATAGCAGCCATTAGTAATAACGCAATTTTTTTATCCATCTTTTGAAACATATTATATTGCTCATACTTTTCAACAATTATAGTTGCTACTGCACCTATACTTTCTATAATCGCCCTATCACCCAATTTACTATTCCAGTATTCTTCAAAACCTCTATGATGATCTATCAATTCAACAATTTTTTCTTCCTTTACAAATCTTGGAAAATACTCCTTATTAGACAAATCTAGAACAATAAAAGTATCTTCTTCACTAACAGTATAGTCATCCTTTATATAAGATGACTCTAATAAACTATTAGTTATACTGTAATTAAATAATGCATCAGTAACAAACATAGCTTCTTCACCACGCATCTTTAATAACTCTCTATAAGCTATACAACTAGCATAACCATCTATATCCACATAACTATTACCAACTGTTAATACTAACATACTCATTCCTCTTCATATCTTTATTGATTCGCCATAATTCTACTCATCAAAAGAAACAGCATAATTTAATTGTTCTTCTTGATTAATTTTCCAATCTTTGTTATACCACTCTAAAAATACATTCTTAAATCCTGCATTTTTTATCGCATCAATTGTTTCATATACACTGCAGTTTTCATTATAATTACTTATAACTACAGCTGGTTCATACTTATTCATAAAGAGCCTCCTATTTTATCTTTTTATACTTTGTAATATGTTCCTCAATAGCATTTGAATCTTTCAATATCAGAATTATTTCATTGCCTTCTTTAACCATTTCATATTCGTAAGTTATATAACCTATATCACCAATTTTAAATTCTATTTTATTATTTATAGTTTCATATGTTCCATGAGAATAACCACTACAATTCCATAAATCACATTTTAAATCTTCTTTTCTCCCTTGAGCCCAAGTATTTAGAGTAATTTCCATTTCTTTTTCCCCAGAACCTTCAACTAATTCATAATGACCAATCAAATCTTTATATTTAATATATCTATACCCATAATAACAAGATAAACTAATTAATATTAAACCAACAATACTAATCATTACTATATATATTTTTTTAATTTCTTTACCCCTTTTATTTTTTTTCACATTTATCACCCTTTACTATTTACCAATATATTTTAAATAAGATTTTATTAAATCGATATCCATTAAATTATCCGGAACATCTTCTGGATAAAAAAATTTCAATCTTTTAGTTTCTGAATCACCCTTTAAACTAGAAGCATCTTTTAATGAGACATCTGCTAAATATAATGAAGTATTATTATAGACAATATCACCATTTGGATAACTATTCTTTCTAGATTCTCCGGATAAAGTATCAATCAATACAATATCATTCAAATCTATTTTTAAACCTGTTTCTTCTGACGCTTCTTATCGCCGTTATTCTTAAATCTTCACCCAAATCTTGACATCCACCAGGCAAGCCCCACTTATTTCTGTCAGTTCTCTCTTGTAAAAGAATTTGCCCCTTTTCATTTCTTATAATGATAGCTGCACCTGTTTGAATAAAAGGTATATGACTTATTCTTTCATCAAGAGCCATTCTAAATAAAACTGGATACCCCCCACATTTTGAACTTAATTCAAGTAATTGTTTTTCACTCAATTTTAATATTAATTCAACAAATTCTTCATGAGTATATTCTCTCATATTTTTAAAAGTCATCTATATCACATCCACCATAATTATAGCATAGAAAAAAGCCAGTATAACTGACTTTCATAAACATTGATATAAATAATATTATCTCTTACTAAATTGTGGTGCTCTACGAGCCTTTTTAAGACCTGGTTTTTTACGCTCTTTAACTCTTGAATCACGAGTAACAAATCCTCTAGTCTTAAGAATCTTTCTATAAGAGTCTTCCCTAGATTGATCTGTATCAGCATCAAATGCCATCAACGCTCTTGCAATACCTAAACGAATAGCTCCCGTTTGTCCAGAGAACCCTCCGCCTTTAACAGTAACATCAATATCAAACTTATCCACATTTCCAGTAGCTTCTAATGGTTGTTTTAAATCCATTACCAATACTGCAAAAGGCATATACTCATTAACATCTTTTCCATTTACAGTAATCTTTCCTTTTCCAGCAGTCATTCTTACTTGAGCTACAGAACGCTTTCTTCTACCTGTAGCAGTCCAAACATCTTTTTTTGCCATAATCTAAAACCTCCTTAATCTACCTTTAATTCGATTGGTTTTTGAGCTTGTTGTTTATGTTCAGGTCCTGCATAAACGAATAACTTCTTATACATTTGTGCTCCCAAACTATTCTTTGGTAACATACCTTTAACAGCTCTTTCAATCATCTCTTCTGGATATTTTTCAATCATAGTTTTAGCATTTCTTTCTCTTAAACCACCAACATAACCGCTATGATTATAATACATCTTGTCATTTAACTTATTACCAGTTAATTTAACCTTTTCAGCATTAATAACGATTACAAAATCTCCACAATCAACATGAGGTGTATAAGTTGCTTTATTTTTACCTTTCAAAACTGTTGCAACCTTAGTAGCTAATCTACCTAATGCTACACCTTCAGCATCAATTACGTACCACTTACGATCAACGTTTTCTTTCTTCTCCATGAATGTCTTCATAAAAATTTCCTTTCACCGATCTCCTCTGCTTCACTTTCCCACGGCTAACAGAATCGAACAAATAAAATGTACCGATTAAAATTATATGAAAAACAATGCGATTTGTCAAATAAAATCAACAAATTTCTTGCTTTTTTACTAATATTGGACTTTTTCCAAATATAATCCACAAGCAGGTGCTGTATATCCTGGACTAATAGATTTATTCTCTAACATCTCCTTCACTCTAGATATATCTTCTTTTCCTCTCCCCACTTCAATCATCATTCCGACTAAATTTCTTACCATATACCTATAAAAACTTTTCCCCTCAAATCTTATTTCCAAAATATCATCATTAACATCAAAAGAAATATTATAAATAATACACTTGTTATTATCTCTTTCCCCAGATACAAAATTAGAAAAATCGTGAACACCAATATACAGTTTCCCAACCTCCTCCATTTTTTTAATATCTAATTTATACTTACTTTGATAAACATAATCCGTTAATAAAGGGTTATATTCTCCTAAATTTATCTTATACAAATATTGCTTTTTACTAACTCTAAATCTCGCATGAAATCCTTTATCTACCTCTATTACTTCCTTAATATAAATATAAGGAGCAACAAGTGAATTTAAAGCCTTCTTTAATCCCTCTGTATCTAAAGAAACATCCAGTCTAAAAGACACACATTGATCTAATGCATGTACTCCCCTATCTGTTCTTCCAGCGCCTTTAACAATAACCTTCTTTTTATTAATAATAGTTAAAGCCTCTTCTATAGCTTTTTGAACACTATCTTTGTTATTAAGTCTCTGAAATCCATAAAACTTACTTCCATCATAAGCAATCCTTATTAAATAATTCATCTATCTCACCTTAATAATATAAAATACATATGTAGCTATATAAAATAATATAAAAATATAATCAAACACATTTAATCTACTTCTATACTTATACTTACTAACATACCTATCATTATATAATATATACTTCATATTATCATTATCATTCTTAACTTTACTAATACTTGCTTTTATATTCTGCTTTAAATATCTTATAAATATAATAATCTTCTCTACATAACTAATAAATATTCTATCTTCTCCTCTTATAGAATATATTTCTTGTTTTTCATTATTCAATATAACAAAATTAACAAAAAACATATATATTTTATTAAAAAAATTCGCGACTCTTTTTATATTATTAAATCCAAATATTATACCTAAACCTTTAGTAAAATCTTTTTTAGTAGTTGTAAATAGTATTAAATAATAAAACAAAATACTAGCCGTTATTTTAAAAATAATAACATTTATTAATACTAATTCCATATTTTTAGACAACAATAATATATATATGAATATCAAAAAATACTTAAAGTTCCAAACCACCATTAAATATTTAGATAATTTAATATTACTTAACAATATTAAAACAAAAATCCAAATCATATCAACAAAGAATAGTATTACATTAAATCTAAAAAAACACGATATAACAAACAAGAAAAAGGCGACAAACTTTACAACAGGATTAACATTATGAAGAACCGATTCTTCATAATTATATGAAAACATATACTTATCTAACATTTCTATATAACTCCTTTATTAATTCTTTTATATCTGTGCACTTTTTTATATCGTACCCTTTTAATTCTGCATATTTTGTAAACTCTACTATCCTAGGTATAGAAGTATACTTATATAAATTTATATTATAAAAAATATCCTTTCCCTCACTAAGCACCAATTTGCTCTTGTGAATAACATGTACATTATCAACAATATCAAACAAGAACTCGACATCATTTGTAATTATAATTATTGTTTTGTTATACTTGTTCTTTAATTTTAAAAATAGCTTTCTAAAGTATTCTTTTTCCCTAAATGATAATCCCATATCAAAATTATCTAATATTATAACCTCCGGATTATAACTCATAACAATTGCTAATTCTATCTTTTTCTTTTCAATAGAAGACAATTCATTAGGATCCCTATCTAAATACGTCTCATCTAATCCAACAATTCTTAATGATTGAACAACATGCTTTACCACATTCGTTGTTTTATATCCATAATTATTCATTGTAGTACTAATTTCTTTTAAAACACTAGGTTCTATAAATAATTTATTATAATTATTATAAACAAAACCTATATTTTTTCTTAATGCATTAACATTCTCTATATGGCTATTTCTCTTGATAATAGTTTTATTAAGTCTTATCTCCCCACTACTAGGTCTTTTTAATACTAACAACAACTTTCCTATTACATCCAATTTATCGCCAACAAAACCAACAATAGTCCCCTGTTCTATTACTAAACTAACATCATCTAAATAACGAATCTCTCGTGCCGACTTCTTATTTTCAACAAAACTTAACCTATTAAATATTATTTCCATAAGTGCCTCACCAAATCTTCTTTATTTAAATAAGTCTTATTAATTAAACCATATAGTTTTAACTGAATAGATAAATCTAAATAAAAAGGTATATCTAATCCCATCCTTTTTAATATTTTTTCTTCTTTCAAAACATCTAAAGTCTTTCCATCTATAGCATTAATATTATTATATAGAACTAAAGTATAATCAGTATATAATACATCTTCAATATTAGAAGTAACATTTATTAATCTTATATTTTTATTATTTAAATAATTTAATAATAAAATCTTAGTTCTTTCATTTAAATATATTAAAAGATCATCTAAAGCCAAATACTCAGGAAAATATATTGCATAAGACAAGATTTTAACCAAAACCCTATCATTTGTAGATAATATATCAATTGGCTTATTAAAGATTTTTTTAATTCCAAAAAAATCATCTAATTCACTAATTCTTTCTTTAATCTCTTTAGGACTAAGATTAATGTTTTCCAAAGAGAATCTTAATTCATCTTTAACTAACTCATTAAAAAATTCATTATTATTATACACAACAGCGATTTTACTTCTTAATTCTTCAAAATTATTATCACTAACTTCAGTATTTGATATCAAAACTTTCCCTTCATAAGGTAATTCTCCATTTAATATCTTAAGCAAAGTAGTTTTCCCACTACCAGAAGGGCCGATAATACTGAGGGTTTTATCTTTTCTAAGTGTAAAATTCAAATTTGAAAAAACCCTTATATCAGAATAAGAAAAATATAGTTCGCTAATACGAATATTGCTCATATTATCGCCCCACCTGGGTATTTATTATACAGAAAAAACAAAAAAAGAAAAGACTTATTTGTACTTTTCTATTAATATTATTTTATTTTCTTTTAAGCTCTTAGAAACATCAATAATCCTCTGATTTTTCGAGCCTCTAAATTTGACATCAAAACTCTTTAATTTATCAATAAAAGGTCCATCCACCAAAACATCAATTTGTTCTAAAGCGTTCAAATACCTTTTATCTTTACCCCCAAGCTTCAATAATTGTTCAAAAGTAAAACCAGTATAAACCCATACATCCATCTTACAATTATGAACTTCTTTAGCAAGTTCTGTAAGAGCTTCAAGTTGATAAAAAGGATCCCCTCCAGAAAAAGTAACCCCCTTTTGATATTCCAATTCTCGTATTTTTTTCTTAACATCATCAATTGGAAATACTACTCCCCCATCGAAACTCCAAGTTTCAGGATTTTGACAATTAAAACATTTATGATCACACCCCTGAAACCATATTACACTTCTAATCCCCTCTCCATCTACAATACTATCCATTTGTATATCTGGTACAGCCAGACGCACTTCCTCTACCTTCATTTTCATTACCTCTCTACCTACTTTAATTATATCAAAAAAAATATAAACATAAAGTTTATATTTTATCCATTTTCTTCATCTTCAGATTCTTCTTTAGGCTCTATAATTCTTAGTATTATTTCTCCAGGTTTAGAATACATATATTTTTCTCTAGCATATCTAGCTATATAATCCGGATCTTTTAACTTAGCAACCTCAACATTAAGAGATGCTTCCTCCTCTAACAATCCCTCATATTTTATATTAACTTCCTTAATTTCATTTCTATTCTTCGTTACCTGCATCCAATCATTAATTACAGTACTAATAAGAGCTATTATTAAGATAACACAAGAAAAAATAGGAACTAAATATCGATACTTATTTGATTTTTTCTTCCGCTTTTTCAAAATAAATCCCTCCTATTATCAGCTTCATTATATCACAATGACCACTTCTAATTAGTATTTAGTTTATCATTTAACATTTTTTGACATAAAAAAACTCAAGTATTACTTGAGTATTTCTTATAATTCTATTTTTACTAGTTCTTCACCAGTTTTTTTCATCTCTTCATAAGCACCGAAGATAGCATCTTCAAACATCTTACGTGCTTCTTGATTAACAGGATGAGCTATATCATCATATACGCCCTCACTAATCTTCCTACTAGGCATAGCGATAAACATCTTATCATCACCTTGAATTAGTCTAATACCTGTAATAACAAAAGCTTCATCCAACGTAACAGTTGCAATGGCTTTCATACGTGAATCTTCTTTTTCTTTATTACGAAGCACTACTTTTGTAATTTTCATAACAACACTCCCTCTAAGTTTATCAACTAATATAATTTTAGAACAAAAATACAATAAAAGCAATAAATTTTTTAATGTATATTATTTGCAATTTCAATAAACGCTTCTAATGGTATATTTTCAGCCCTATCAGATAGAGATAAATCATATTTAAATAGTATCTGTTCTATATTTTTTAAATCATAATTACGAAGATTATTCTTTATATTCTTTCTCTTCATAGAGAAAGAATCTTTAATTAACTTATTAAACACTTCCCTATTCTTTATTAATCCTTCTTTATTATTTCTAATAAGCCTTACTACAGCACTATCAACATTTGGACTTGGATCAAAATCCTTTCTATTAACCACAAATAACAAATCAATATCAAAATATGAATCCAAATAAACAGTAATCGCTCCGTAATCTTTTGTTCCGGGCCTAGCACTAAATCTATATGCCACTTCCTTTTGAACCATTAAAACCATACCTTTTACACTAATCCCATCACTTATTATTTTTTCTATAATAGGAGTAGTAACATAATACGGCAAATTAGCTATAACATATAAATTATTATACTTAATATTACTAATATCTTTTAATACATTGGCTTTTAAAAAATCTTCATATATTATTCTAGTCTTATTATCCGCAAAAGAATCAAGATACCTCTTTAAATCCTTATCTATCTCATAACAAACCAAATTACAACCATATAACTTTAAATACTTAGTTAAAGCCCCTTGACCAGGACCAATTTCAATGACTAAGTCATCCTCTTTAACATCTATACTATCAATAATATCAATCAATACTTTTTTGTTTTTCAAAAAATTTTGACCATATTTCTTTTTATGTCTATAATCACCCATTTTACCAACCACTTCTTAATATATTAAAAGTCATCTTTTTTCTACCAATATTTCTAATAGCTTCCGATTCGGTTGCAACTAATAAATCTAAATTATTACCCCCAACACCTCTATCTAACACTATAGCAACCATTGGTTCAGTAGTTAAAGGACTGCTAATTGCAACAATTGACCCACATGGTAAATTCCTAGATGCAGCAACAATTCTAACATCACCATAAGTGGCATCTGGATAAGTGACAACACCATTTCTATAAACATTATAATTTATACAAGCAAGTCGCCCCCCACAAGCAGGACAATCGGCAGAATATCCTGTTAAAGACCCACTATATGAACCCTCTTCCGTTACGCTAACGCTATTATTTGTTTCATATGATTTTGGAGTTTCAGGCTCACTCTTCTTTTTAATCACAACTCTTTTTTCTACTGGTTTCGGTTTTTCCTCTTTGTTTTTTACAGCCAAAGCTACAAGACCAACCTCTGTTGAAAGAGAATCATAATTAAACGCATCCGCTTCAAACTCATTAGAATTTGTCAAAAAGAAAATAAATATCATTATCATTACAATCTCTAAGGCTCTTTTTATTCCAGGTCTTATCTTCATTTTCATTAAAAACACCTCTAAAATATAAGAAATATGATATCATCTACTATACTAAATGTCAAAAATCTCCTTAATATTATTTTCCGTAATACTAGCAATCTCTTCTTCACTTATATTTAGTTTTTCAACTAAAAAATTAACAATATCAATTACATGGGAAGGATAATTCTTCTTTCCTCTATAAGGAACAGGTGTTAAATAAGGAGAATCTGTTTCAAGTATTATATGTTTAATCCCTATCCTTTTTATCATATCTATAGAATTACAATTTTTAAAAGTTACTACCCCATTAATCCCTAATAAAAATCCCATTTTAATATATATTATAGCTGTTTCATAACTGCCACTAAAACTATGTATTACACCCCTAACTCTATATTTCTTTAAACACTCAATAGTATCTAGAGTCGCTTCCCTACTATGAACTATTACTGGCACATTATATCTTTCAGCCAACTCCAATTGTTTTTCAAATAATTCTATCTGTTTTTCCTTATTTTCTTTAGAATAATGATAATCCAAACCAATCTCACCTATAGCTACTACTTTATTATCATTTATATGAGCTATAACATATTCTAAATCTTCTTCTTTATAATTATCTACATTCTCAGGATGTATTCCTATCGCACCATACATCCAATCATAATGCTTTATTTTTTCTAATACTTCCTTATTCGACTTATCATCTATTCCATTATTAATAACCCTGTATATTTTACTATCCTTCATCATAACAAATATTTCATCAATATTATCATAATACTCATCAAGTATATGACAATGTGTATCCGTAAACATATTTAATCACCCAATCTATTATATAAAAAAAAAAGACCTATTGACTAGACCTATCTTTTGGTACTTTTTTCAAAGAGCCTATCGACGTATACTTTCTCTGAATCCCATTGTATACCACAATATTAGGATCATCATCAGAAACTGTATCTGTTATTGTTCTTTCGGCATTTATTATTCTAATCATAGCATCAAAATAATTTTGAAAACCAGGATAATAAGCACCATCAAGAGAAAACATCATTTCTTGTAACTGATAATATAACTCATCTAACGAAATAGGCTCATTATCAATTTCCATATCTCCGCAATCAGTATAAATATAGCTTTCCAAACCATTACATGCTGCTACAATGTTGTAGTTTTTATCTAATACAAAACAAGGTGGAACTACTCCAACATTTCCCCACCTAAATACATATGGAATTAATATCATGTATTTGTATTTTAAAACAATATCAAAAATCGGCATATTGGTCCCGGCCTCACAACATATATTACCATCTATTATAATATTAGGACTTTTATCTCCCATTAAAAGATGTAATACTTTACCTAAAGTATTTTCTAAAGGATTTTTCTCTCTGTTTCCCATAACATTCCACCCCTAACGTCGATTATTCTACTAAATTATTATAAAATAATCAACCAAAATCTAACTATTCATCAGAATCGTTCATTCCTGCTAGAGAGGCAGGGCAACATGATGGAAATTTCAAAACTCTAGCCCCATCTAGATTAGAAGCAGAACTACCATCATCTCCATTATTAAATACCCCTAGTGAAACCAGTCTTTCAAAACGTCTACTATATACATCTATCATTTGTTTAATACCTTCAACATAATTCTTACAAGAAAAATCTGTATCTTCATTTAAACCCAATTTTTCAGCAACAACAAAGATACTTGGTTCCCTATTATTAGATAATTCCCCATAAACATACTGTTCAACATTTCTAATACCTAAAACTATACTAATATATAGAGTTTCATCATATAAATTATCAAACCTCTTACAAATTTTAGCTAAAAGCATGTTTAGTTCCAAAAACCTCAAAGAATTCCCTGATTTCTCATATTGTTGCTCTCGGTTATTACCAATATCTTTAATTATTTCTAACCAACTGCAAAAACTATATATATCCAAAGGATATGGAAGATAACATAAATCTAAAATTAAATCGCCATATTGATTAAAAGCTATAGTAATACCATCATCTCTAGAAGATACATATACAATAAAACCTATCACACAAATACTATAATTATCGTTTAATCCAAAGCTATCAATAGTAGCAATCATTTTATTATAAGCATCTTTATCTTGATAACGTAACAACTCTTCATTATCAAACTTTCTTAAAAATGAATCTAAAGCCTTAAAAGGAGGCAACAATGATCCGTTGTTGGAAATCATCCCGGCAGCTCCATTTTTCTTCATATACAAACTAATAACATTGTTTAAATATGAAGCATCAAAAGCATCCCAAAAATCATCATAAAAAGAAGAAATACTGCTATTAACCTTGTATCTATATTGCTGTTTTAAATACATTTTTAAGGATTCCGCCCCAACAACAAATCTTCCATCATCTTTAGCCATCTCAACATAAGAATAAACATAGTCTATTACATCATTAACAAAACATGGCACTTCATCAATTGGTTCTTTACCAACAGTCTTCATATTCTTGTTACAATAATAACCATAATAAAAAGACAAATATCTTTCATGAACATAATTTATAAAAGAAATAAGATTAGAGAAATCCTTATCCACATCAGTTAAATTAGTAACACTTTCTTTTCTTGATTCAAGATAAGCAATATCCGATAATGTTAATCCATCAAAAAAATATGACGTATGAATAATAAATGATCCTTTATTATTACATTGCGCAACGGCTGAAGTGACATCAGGAGCTAAACTTATCGCTTTCCCACGGCTATCTATTATATAAACTGGCGACATATAATTCTTCATCGAAGATTCACAAGTAAGAGAACAAACAATAATATAGTTTCCTTGCACCATCCCCATAAAACGAGAATTTCCCTCATTATCAGAATACTCCAAATTACTATAAATTATAGGTTCTTTTAATAGTTTTCTCTCTAACAAAAATTTTCTTATAGAAAAATCGGCATTTATATTATTAACATTATTCATGAGTATTCCCCCTAACAAAGGTATTATACTATTATAATACTTCTTAAACAAATCTTGCTTTATTTATCTTCTGGCTTACCACTCCACCCAGTTCTATCAGTTAATACCTCTTCTTCATCATCAACAGTTAAGTATTTAAAGAATAATCCTTGCCCAAAAGATTCGCCTTTTTTTACATTAAACTCTTTCTCTCCATGATTTTGCAATGCAAACCACATATGCCCTTCATTATCAGGATTATTATAAAAATCACTATCTATTATCCCAACTTGATTACACATTCTAACATTCCATTTAAATCCCATACTACTTCTTACAAATAACATCAAAGTCTCATCAGCAGCAAAATTAGCTTTTATACCAGTTGGTACTTTCACTATTTCTCCTGGTTTAATACTAATATCCTCTATAGCAAAAAAATCATAACCAGCACTTCTCTTTGTTTTTCTTACGGGCATTTTATATGTACCATACAATTCTTTATCGTTTTTAATATCTTTAGCAAACCTCTCAAATGATATTTTCTCAAATCTTCTCATAATAATCTCCACCTTACTGAAAATTATATCACAAAAAAAGAACAATAATTTCTTATTGTTCAACTTCTTTTAATGAATAAGCTATATCTCTAAACTCAGTACTTAATCTAACTTTATGATTTTGGTCAGTCCACATTAATACTTGAGTATAATACTTTTCAGTTTCCATAAAATATAGTTGTAAATATACTTTTTCTCCTTGGATATCCAAATCTTTTTCTACAAATCTAGTATTTATTCCATTTTCATCAGATCTTCTTACTTGATCCTCATCTAAATCATAAGACTTTTTAGCAATTCCAAAAACTACATCAAACCATGAAGTAAAATCTTTAAAAGCCTCTTTATCTTCACTTATAACTAATAAATACTTATCTTCATTCTTAGTAACTCCAACTAACTCTAAACAAGAATCATTATTCATTTTATCCTTTCCTGGATAATTAGCCCATGTATCTGGCGTCTCTAATTGTACATATTTATTATCACAAACAAAAGTTTTCTTTTTTACTTCTTCCTTCTTTTCTACCTCTTTTGTTTCAACACGTGTTCCTTTCTTAGCCTTTTCTTCTTTTTCTCCACAAGCAGTACACAAGCACATTAATACCAATAATACTACTAGCAATACCTTATTTTTTTTCATTTTCATCATACTCCTCCATAATTTCTTTTTTCACTTCTTCTAATAAAGGTACTAAATAATACAAGAAGTGTTCTTTTTGATTGAGTAATGTTAAAGCAATAATTACTCGCTCTTTAATATATTTTAACCTAAACCTAGGATTTATTCTATAGGCAATTATAAAAAACTCTTCCCCCTTCAATCTTTTTGACACATTTGGCGGCAATTCGACTTCTATTTCTCTTTCAGACTGCCTAACTGTATCTATTCCTAGTTCTACAGCTTGCTTTTCAAACCATTCTTCATACATATATATTTCTATCTCTTTACTAATCTTACCAAATCTATCCTCTAACTCTTTCTTAACTTCAACTAGTTTATTATAACCATCTATTTCATTTATCTTTTGATGTATCTCTATTTTTATATCTTCATCAGATACATAATTGTCACTAATATGTGTTTCAACCTCTATTAAGGACTTATTTGGTTCCTCTTCTTCAGAAGGAACCTCTTCGCCCTTCATTCTACGCATTTCCTCATCAATCATTTGCATATACATTTCAATACCAACAGTATCAACAAAGCCAGCTTGTTCAGAACCCAACAAATCTCCAGCTCCTCGAATACTTAAATCACGCATAGCTATTCTATAACCGCTGCCCAATTCCGTAAACTCTTTAATTGCCTGTAATCTTTTAACAGCTACTTCATTTAACATTTTTCTCTTATCATACATCAAATACGCATAGGCTATCCTATTACTGCGCCCAACTCTTCCCCTAATTTGATATAACTGTGATAATCCAAAATTATCTGCATCATATATAATCAAAGTATTAACATTACTAATATCTATACCCGTTTCAATAATAGTAGTACATAGCAATATATCATATTCCTGATTAACAAAAGATTCCATTACTCTTTCCAACTCTTGCTTACTCATTTGCCCATGAGCATAAGTTATCCTCGCTTCAGGAACCAATTGATGAATATGATCCATCTTTGATTCTATAGACGCCACTTTATTATATAAAATAAACACTTGTCCATTTCTAGACAATTCCTTATAAATCGCATCTTTTACTATCAAATCGTTTTCTTGAATAACATAAGTTTGAACCGGATATCTATTAGTTGGGGGAGTATCAATAATAGATAGATCTCTAAGTCCAGACAAAGCCATCTTTAAAGTTCTAGGAATTGGAGTAGCACTAAGTGTTAATACATTAACATCATTCTTATATTGTTTAATTTTTTCTTTATGAGATACTCCAAATCTCTGCTCTTCATCCACTATCAATAAACCTAATTTATTAAACTTAACATCATTAGATAACAATCTATGTGTTCCAAATACCAAGTCAATACTACCCTTTTCTAACCCTTCTAAAATCCGCTTAGTTTCCTTACTGGAAGTAAATCTGTTTAATAGTGCTATTTCTATTGGATAATTCTTAAACCTTTCTAAAGCATTCTCATATTGTTGTTTAGATAGTATTGTTGTAGGGCATAAATAAAATACTTGTTTATTATTAACAATGGTCTTAAACATAGCCCTAAAAGCAACTTCTGTTTTACCAAAGCCAACATCACCACATAATAATCGATCCATTGGAACAGAAGATTCTAAATCTTTATTAATATCTTCTATAGCCTTCAACTGATCAGCTGTTTCATCATAAATAAATTCCGAACCAAAAACAGCCTCTTCCGCATAATCCCTAAAAGGAGTTCCAGAAACGTTGCTACGTGCAGCATAGAGTTTAATTAGCTCTCCACTAATATCTTTAATTCTCTTCCTTAATTCCCTTTTCTTTTTAATCCAACTTGTACTATTTAATCTATCAAGCTTAGGAACAGCCCCTTCTTTACCAGAATACTTTAATATAGTGCTTATTTTTTCTACAGGAATATATATCTTATCATTTCCCGCATAATTAATTTGTAAATAATCCTTCTTAAGACCGCCTTTAGCCAAAGTTATAACACCATTATATATACCTATACCATGTTGACTATGAACCACATAATCCCCTATATTTAATTGCCCAAAATCTTTAATCTTTTTACCAACTTTATAAGAATTTTTATAATTAATCACCAAATTTTTAGTCTTTTCTATATCATTAGCACTTATAAAAATATACTTATCAAATACAAAACCCCTATTTATCTTCTTATAAAGAATATTTATTTCTCTATCTATAAAACTTTCTCTTTTTACAATATGATAACTAGGTAAAAAAGGTACAAGGCTCCTAAATTGCTTTTCATTATTTAAACATATAACAACAGTCTTGCCAGATATAATACTCTTCCCACAATACTTCCCTAATAATTCAAAATCACTATTAAAATTATCAATCTCTTGAGATTTAAAACTTAATACTTTTCCATAATCATTATCATTTATAGTATTTAAATATATTACATAATTATAAGTAATTTCTTCCCATTCATACATATATTTCTTATTTAAATCATTTTCTCTATTATAATCCATAATATCATTCAACAGCTTCTCATAAGAAACATCTATCTGATCTTTATTAACAATAAAAAGTAAAGGATCTTCTAAATAATCACAGATAGAACTATAACTATCTCCCAATACTTCAACATATGGTTTTAATTCTATTTCATCTATTTCATTAATAGATAACTGACTATTCTCATCAAAATATCTAACAGATTCTATTTCATCACCAAAAAACTCAATTCTTATAGGATGATCTTCATCAATAATAAAAATATCAATTATATAACCTCTAACGGCATACTCTCCAGTAATAGTAACCAAACTTTCTCTATTATACCCATATTTATCTAATATGTTTAATAACTCATCTCTTTCTAATCGCATATTTTTAGTAATCTTAAAACTTAAAACAGAACTATTCTTCTTATCTGGTAAATATCTTAAAAAACCCATTAAATTAGTAACAACAATACTTTTCTTACCAGAGTTAATAATATTCAATGTCTCAAGTCTTTTATTCTTCAAATCTGGAGAAATAGCTACCGCTACACTAGTTAAAAAATCATCCATAGGAAATAGACATACATCATCAGTGTACGTCTTAAGTTGATCATAATAACTATTAGCTTCATATAAAGAATTAGTAACAATTAATATGTTTTTATTCTGTTTCTTAAACTTATTAAGTACATAAAGAATATTAAGTTCTTTAGTAAGACCAGTAACAGTTAAACCATTTTCATATTTAAACAAACCATCAAATAAGAACATTTAATCCCCCTTGTTTTTTGTATTATAAATATTCATTGTTCTATCTATCCCCTGTTTAATAAAACAATTAATAATTTTATTATAAGTATCCTGTAATACCTTAAACTCATCCATTTCTTTCTTAGAAAAATTACCCAGTACATAATCTTTAGTATCAATACTTCTATCATGAGATATTCCTATCTTTAATCTAGCAAATCCTTTAGAAGACAATCTATTAATTATAGATTTAATACCATTATGTCCACCATCACTACTATTAGTTTTGATTTTATAAGTTCCGAATACTAAATCTAAATCATCCTGAATAACCAGTAAATCATCGATATCAATATTATAATAATTAATAAATTGAACAACAGAATCACCAGACAAATTCATATACGTTAATGGTTTGACAAATAACACCTTTTCGCCAGCTATATTTTCTTCGTAATATTCTGCGTTAAACTTATTCTTCCACTTTACGTCACCCAAATAACTATCCAAAACAAGATAGCCAACATTATGTCGAGTATTATTATATATATCCCCGGGATTACCTAATCCAACTATTATCTTCACACTATCACCTCACTTAAAAATATTCTTATAAGAATCTAAATATCGTATATCAATCGGAGGAGCTACTTTAAGAGATCCGATTCGCCCGTTTTTTATAGCTTTAACTAATACCATAATAGCTTCTTTATCAATATTTGAATAAACAAATTGAATCTTCTTAACACCAAAACCATACTTATTTAAACAGACAATCAACTCTTCTAAACGATCACATCTATGCACAATATAAAGACTTCCCCTATTTTTTAATAAAAAGCGAGCAGATGTCATTATATCATCCATATTCATCTCTAATTCATGCCTAGCAATCGCTTTTACAGGATTGATATTAATCAAAGATTCATCTGATAAAACCTTAAAATAAGGAGGATTACAAGTAACTATATCAACACTTTCTGCTTCGAAATATTTACTAATATCTTTTATATTTCCCCGTATTATTTTTATTTTATCATCTAGCTTATTAGTTTTTACACTTTCTTCAGCCAATTGAGCAATAGAATCCTGCAATTCTATACCATACATTTTCAAATTCTTCTTAGTAGACATAATTAAAGGTACAGGAGCATTACCTGTACAGAAATCAACCATAACCAAGTCACTATTATTTACCTGAACAAATTCAGCTAACAATATAGAATCTAAAGAAAACTTAAAATTTTCTTCATCCTGATAAATATAAAGTCCATAATCATACAAATCATTTTTTACTACTGTCATTATCTAATTCAATCTCTCTAACTACACCATCAATATCTACTTTATACTTTCTCTTCAAAATATCTACAGAAACCACTTTACCAAAACCATATTCCGTCTTTAAACTTTGACCGACAGAAGGCATTCCATATTGACAACGAGTGTATTCTTCATCTTCATAAGTAAGACAACATAACAATCTTCCACACACTCCATTAATCTTATTAGGATTTAAAGAAATATTTTGATTTTTAGCCATATTCATGGTTACAGAATCAATATGGGTTAAGAAAGTAGAGCAACACAGAGTTCTTCCACACTGACCTAAACCACAAACCATACGTGCCTTATCTCTTGCTCCTATTTGACGTAACTCAATCCTAGTTTTATATACACCGGCTAATCTTTTTGCTAATTCTCGAAAATCTATTCTTTCATCAGCAACAAAATTAAACAACATCTGCTTCTTATCCAAGGTATAAGATGCATCTATAATATTCATATCTAAACCTAATTCTTCGACTAATTCTCTAGCCTTAATCAATGCCTTATCAGCTAAATTAAGATTCTTTAAAAAAATGTTATAGTCTTCATCAGATGCTATACGATCTATAGTCTTTAAATTAGAAAGAGAAATCTTTAGTTTATCTTCATCAATTTTTCTAATAACTTTACCTAGTTGAACTCCTTTATCAGTATTTACAACAACATATTTATCCATTTCAATGTCTAAATCTAGACCATCAAAATAATAAACTTTACCTTCTTCCTTTAAAATAACCCCATATATATTATGCATAAATATTCCTCATTTCCAAAACAAATTTATCTAAAATTAGCTCTATGTTACCATTACTTTGTAAATATTTCAAAATAGTTTCAATTAATAATACTATCTTTACTATTATATCATTAGACAAATCACGAAACATTTTAATCTCCAATATCTTATCACCCTTCAAATACGAATGAAAGAGATACAACATTTCTTTAAAAAAATCAATCCATGTAGATCTATCTTCAAAGAAGAATAGAGCAGTATTTTTATTATACAAAATTGCATTATCATTTTTATAAACACTATTTAAGTATTCTACAATATTATCTAAATATTTATAATCCTTACTCTCTTTATCATAATAAATACTATACTCTTGGCATCGACTTCTAACTGTAGAAATAACATTCATCTTAGAATTAGTAATAAAAAAACCAATAATATTATCCTCTGGCTCTTCCAAAAATTTTAATAAAGAATTAGCACTAGAACTATTCAATTTATCACACTGATTAATTATATATATATTATACTTTGAAAAAATAGGCATGGTTTGAAACTTTTCAATTATTTCCTGTATTTGGCCTTTCTTTATCTGTGTACCATCGGGATCTATTTTGAGTAAATTAGGTAAATTACTATTATCAATTAAACTGCATAAATTGCAATCTTCTCGAGAACACTCCTCTTTGAATTCAAACGGACAATTAATAAACTTAACAAAATTTAATATATCACTATAACATCTATTCAAATCATTAGTTTCAAACAAAAAAGCATGAGACAATCTGTTCTCACGATGTCTTGATAACAATTTATTAAAAATATCCGCCTCAAACAAGATCTCACCCTCAATCAATTATCCGAAATTCTTTTTCTATCATGTAAAGCCCTATCCAATGTTATCTCATCTAAAAAATCAATATCGGCTCCCATAGGAATACCATAAGATAACCTAGAAATACTTACCTTCTTTTTTTCCAATTTCTTTTGAATATAAAGTGTAGTAGTATCACCTTCCATACTCGATTTTAAAGCAATAATTATTTCTGGATCATCTAATTTATCAATTCTTTGTTCTAAAGAACTAATATTAATATCTTCAGGATTAATATCATTAATCGGAGATATTAAACCATTTAAAACATGATAAACACCATTAAAATTGCCGGCCCTTTCAAAAGCAAAAACACTTTTATAATCTTCCAAAACACATATAACATTCTTATTTCTCTTTTCATCAGAACAAATATCACACACTTCTTTATCAGTAATATGACCACATATAGGACAAGGATGTAAATTAAGTTTTGAATCAAGCATAGAAGCGGCAAAACTATTAACATCGTCGGCAGACATACTAAGAACTGAAAGAGCAAGCCTTTCAGCACTTTTTTCCCCTATGCCAGGTAACTTCTTAAAATAATAAATTACATTAGCTAGATTACTTGGATAAACCATTAGAATAATCCACCAAATTGGCTACCATAAGCACCTAGTATGTTTTCATTTTCTGCCTTTACCTTACCAATAGCATCATTTATAGCTATCACAGTCATATCTTGAATAACCTCTAAATCATCAACAGTAATAGACTCCTTATTCTTAATATCAACACTAACTACTTTCATATCACCAGTAATAACTACATCAACTAGCTCACTAGTTCCATTAAAATTCTTCTTATTTAGCTCTTCTTTCTTTTTAGTCATTTCCTTTTGCATCTTTTGAGCTTGTTGCATTAAAGCTTGCATATTCATAATATATTCCTTCTTTCCTATTCCACTTCATATGAATCAAAAATTTCACTTGCAACCTTTTCAATATCATCAACGTCAATAACATCTTCATCAACAGATATTGAATTAGAATCAAGAACCTTCTCTTCAATATAAGTATATTTTATTTTATTTTTAAGATTAATTCTATAGTTTTCAACCTCTTTTTTCCATAAATCATCATTTACTGCCGCAAAAAGCATTTTATTACCAGAAAAATCTTCAAAATATCTTTCAAGTTTTCCAATATCGAGATTTATCAAATTATTAGTACCTTCACTTTTACTCTGTATAAGAGCGTATTTTCCAGAAGAAGCTAGTACTGAGGAATCTGCCAATAAAGAAACCATATTACGATCAACACTCATCAAATGATTCATAAAATCTACCCAACTAGAAGAAAGCTTATTCTTTTCGTCCTTCGAAGCCTCAACAAAACAATTATTTATCCTAACAGAAACATCGAAATTAACCTCTTTAGATACTTCCTTAGGTGATACAGACGTACGCTTCACTTTTTTTGGCTTAATTTCTTCATCATCAGAATTATTTCCCAAATCTATTTTTTCTTCATTTGACGATATATTATCATTTCCCAAAAAACCCTTTTTATCACCCAAATTATTTCCCGGGAAATAATTTGGAACTGTTGATTGGCTGAGAGTACTTGTGGATAAGTGCCCCCTTGAGTCGCTGCTTACGTGCTTTAACAGAGTGATTTCAATTAAGACATATGGATTTACACTAATATTTAAATGCCCTAAAAGATTATTAAGATTAATAATAATATCATATATATCTTCGTAATTATAATCATAATCATTATTTCCCAGCTTTAAATCTATAGCTTTTTTTCGCAACTCCATTATAAGCTTTTCAACAAAAATACCATAATTAGTTCCTTGATTTTGTATTGCTTCAAGATCAGCCAATAACTCCTTTGTATTTCCCAAAAAAAGATTCTTTATAATACCTTCTATCCTTTTCGTAGATACACTCCCAAAATTGGCAGTAACAGTATCTGCAGTAATAACATTATTTCCCGATGCCAATTGATCTAAAATTCCCAATGCATCTCTCATTCCACCAGCAGAAATAAGTGCAATTTCTTCCAAAGCATCATCGTTAATATCAATTTTTTCCTCATTACTAATAAACCTCAGTCTATCAACTATTGAACTGGTATCTACGGGTTTAAAATCAAATCTTTGACATCTAGAAAGAATAGTAATAGGGACCTTCTGAATCTCAGTAGTTGCCAAGATAAATACTACATGACTCGGAGGCTCCTCAAGAGTCAATAACAATGCATTAAAGGCTCCAGGAGATAACATATGAACCTCATCAATAATATAAATCTTATATCTTAAACTAGCTGGAACTAGTTTAACGTTGTTGATAATTTCTCTTATATCCTCAACACTATTATTTGAAGCCGCATCTAACTCTATAACGTCTGGACTTTCACTAAAAGAAAGACACGAATTACAACAATTACACGGACTACCATCGACATTGTTTTCACAATTTAATGCCTTAGCAAAAACCTTTGCAGTACTAGTTTTACCCGTTCCTCTAGGACCAGTAAATATATAGGCATGAGAGGTTTTATTATTAATAATAGCATTTTTCAACATTTCAACCGTGTACTGCTGCCCAACAATATTATTAAAATCTACCGGACGATACTTTCTATATAAAACTTTATAAGACATATTACCACCTACCGAGTGTTATTATACCATAAAAAAAGAGATTTTTATCTCTTATTCTTGAAGTATGTGGATAACTTATTTTTGTATTTCTCTTTATAAATTAAATAATCATTTTCTTCCAATAACTGTTTTTGTATCTTTGCAAAATTGTTAATTGAATTATTTCCCAAAAAATAATATACCTTATCTAATCTAGATTCCTTTATTATAGAGCTACACATATCACATGGCTCCAAATTAACAATCATGCTATAACCATCTAATCGCCAATCGCCAATTTTCTTCTCGGCTTTAATAATTGCATTTATTTCCGCATGACCTAATACATTACACTTTTTTTGGCGATTATTACTGGCAGATGCAATTATATTATCATTATTATCAAAAATTACTGCTCCTACAGGTATTTCGTCGCCTTTTAAAGATCTATCTACCATCTTATCTAATTCATTTAGTATTTTTATATTCATTTAATACAACTCCAAAAAAAAAGTGCACACAGCAAGAGGTTGATGTGGCTGCTACCTTCCGGTCCTGACCAGGTTACAACATTCCTGTTGCACGAATAGATAATATCAAATATAACTGTTTAAGTCAATTGTTTTTACTAATGTTCCACGTGGAACATTAGTAATATTTTTTAGTTATTAACATTTATGTTCCACGTGGAACATTACCTTTCTTTTTATCATATTTTCCCCAATGTTCCACGTGGAACATATCAACACCCTCACACAATGTTCCACGTGGAACATTGCCGTTCATCCCAATAAATATAGGGGTTCTTTTCGAATCCCTATATTTTATTAACAACCTTATTCAGATGTTTTTTCATCATTTTCACTTGTTTCTTCAATTGGATTTTCATCATTACTATCTTTTTCTCTATCTACTAAACTAACTGTAGCTATTACATTATTTTCTTTCAATTTCATCAATCTTGTTCCCTGAGTAACTCTTCCCAACGATGATATTTGATCTGTAGACATTCTCATCACCATTCCGACATCTGTTATTAATACCAAGTCAGTATCTGGTCTATAAATCTTAAATGAAGCAATATCACCATTCTTATCGCTAATGCTCATCGCTTTAACGCCTTTGCTACCTCGCTTCGTTTGCCTATATTCACTAACTTTTGTTTTTTTACCATAACCATTCTTAGTAACCATAATTATGTCACTATCTTCATTGGCAATTTCAGCTCCGATACAAGCCGCATCTACTAATTCAATACCTTTAACACCTGCAGCTGTTCTTCCCATTACTCTAACTTCTTGTTCATTAAACTTACACATTCTACCATTAGATGATCCCAAAAGAACTAGATCATTGCCAGATGTCATTTTAACTGAAATTAGTTCATCATTTTCCTTAAGAGTAATACAAATTTTACCACTTTGTCTAATATTTTCAAATTCCTTAATTGAAGTTCTCTTAACTAATCCTGATTTTGTTACAAATATAAGATTATTATTATCTGTAACACTATCTCTATGAATCTTAATAATAGAATTTACCATTTCTTCTTTTTCTATTTGTAACAGATTAATAATTGGTAAACCCTTAGATTGTCGACTGTACTCTGGTATTTCATACCCTCTTAGTCTATACACTTTACCCTTGTTAGTAAAGAATAAAACATCATCATGTGTTTCAATATTTATCATTTGTTCAACAAAATCTTCATCATTTGTTGTCATCCCTTTAATACCTACTCCACCTCTATTTTGAGCCTTAAATGTATCAGAAGTTGTTCTCTTAATATAACCTTTATTTGTTAACGCTATAATTACATCTTCATTTGGAATTAATGATTCATCCTCAATATAATCAATGGCTGTCATATCAATATGAGTTCGTCTTTCATCGGCGAACTTACGTTTGATTTCCAACATCTCGTCCTTAATAATATTCATTATCTTTTCATTACTTGCTAAAATACCTCTCAACTCGTCAATTGTCTTATGTAATTCAGCCAGAGTATTCTCTACTTCTTCTCTAGCTAAACCAGTTAGCCTTCTAAGTCTCATATCAAGTATAGCTTGAGATTGAATATCATCTAAGCCAAATCTTTCCATCAACCCAGCCTTAGCTTCAGCATCATTTTTAGCCGCTCTGATGAGTTTTATTATCTCATCAATATTATCTAGTGCAATCTTCAATCCCTCATAAATATGAGCTTGTTTTTCAGCTTCAGCGAGATCATATTTTGTCCTTCTTATAATAACCTCTCTCTGATGCTCAATATATTTAACCAATATATCTTTTAGACCTAAAGTTTTAGGAACACCTTGATCAATCATTAACAGAATAATTCCATAATTAACCTGAAAATCAGTATGCTTATATAACTTGTTCAAAACAACCTGTGCATTAGCATCCTTTTTTAAAGTAATAGTAATCTTAATACCATTTTTCATATCAGAATGATAATCAGAAATACCTTCTATTACTTTATTATGAACTAAATCAGCAACCTTGTTCTTTAAATCTAAAGTATTAACACCATATGGAACTTCATCTATTACTATATAATTTCTACCATTTCTTTCCTCAATAGTAGCCTTACTTCTAATAGTAATAGAACCTCTACCAGTCTCATAAGCCTTCCTAATACCACTATTTCCCAAAATTAACGCCCCTGTTGGGAAATCAGGACCCGGTAAAACCTTCATCAACTCATCCAAAGTAATATCGGGGTTGTCAATAACTGCCACACAAGCATCTATTGTCTCACCTAAATTATGTGGAGGAATATTAGTTGCCATACCAACAGCTATTCCCATTGTACCATTCACTAATATATTAGGAAATCTAGATGGTAAAACAGTTGGTTCCTTTTCAGTTGCATCAAAGTTATCAATCATATCAACAGTATCTTTTCTAATATCCCTTAATAACTCTAAAGATATCTTAGATAATCTTGATTCAGTATAACGCATTGCTGCAGCTCCATCACCATCTATATTACCAAAATTTCCATGCCCATCAACAAGCATATGTCTATAACTAAACCATTGTGCCATCCTTACCATCGCTTCATATATAGAAGAATCCCCATGGGGATGGAATTTACCCATTACATCACCAACGATTTTAGCTGATTTAACATGTGGCTTATCAGGAGTAAAAGAAGATCCATACATTGACCATAAAATTCTTCTATGTACAGGTTTTAAACCATCTCTCAAATCAGGCAAAGCCCGTGAAGTGATAACACTCATTGAATAATCTAAAAACGAATTTCTAATCTCTTCAACAATATTATTATGTTCTACTCTATCCATATTTATTCACCCCCTAAATATCTAAATTCTTAACGAATTGTGCGTTACTTTCTATAAATTTTCTTCTTTCTTCAACATTATCTCCCATTAATTCTGAGAACACCTGATCAGCCAGTCTCGCATCTTCAACAGTTATCTGTTTTAATACCCTTTTCTCAATATCCATAGTCGTTTCATTTAGTTCTTCAGCATCCATTTCTCCTAAACCTTTCATACGAGCAATTTCAAATTTAACATTTTTTTCCGTTAACATTGCTACATATTCATCTCTTTCTGCTTCCGTTAAAACATATTTCCTATTCTTACCATGTGTAATTCTAAATAACGGAGGTTGGGCCGCAAAAACATGTCCAGCTTCAACAATAGGTCTAAAGAATCTATAGAATAAAGTTAATAATAGCACTCTAATATGGGCCCCATCAACATCAGCATCGGTCATTATAATTATCTTATCATATCTTAATTTCTCTAGATTAAACTCATCGCCTATACCAGTTCCAAAAGCAGTGATAATAGATTTAATTTCGTTATTACCCAAAGCTTTATCTAACCTTGCCTTTTCTACATTAAGAATTTTTCCTCTTAAAGGAAGAATAGCTTGTGTCATAGAATTTCTACCCTCTTTGGCAGAACCACCGGCTGAATCTCCCTCGACAATAAATATTTCACATTCAGAAGGATCTTTTGAAGAACAATCTGTCAATTTACCATAGAAATTCGAAACATCCAAATCTTTTTTTCTAACAGTTTCTCTAGCCTTTTTAGCTGCTAACCTAGCATAAGAGGCTTGAATAGTCTTTTCAATAATAATTCTAGCTTCCTGAGGATTTTCCATTAAAAACCTTTCTAGCCCCTCACTAAATACATCATCAGCTATCTTTCTAACTTCAGCGTTACCTAATTTAGTCTTGGTTTGCCCTTCAAATTGTGGATCAGGGTGTTTACAACTGATAATCATAGTTAAACCTTCTCTAACATCATCACCAGTTAAAGCATCATCCTTTTCCTTTAATAATTTATTATTTCTAGCATAATTATTTATAATACGAGTTAAAGCTCTTTTAACCCCATCCTCATGAGTTCCTCCCTCATAAGTACTAATATTATTGGTAAAAGAATATAACTGACTACTATATTCAGTACTATATTGAAAAGCAACTTCTAAAGAAATACCATTTTCTTGGCCATCAACATATACTACATCATTATGTAAAACATTTTTATTCTTATTCAACTTCTCAACAAACTCGATAATACCTCCATTGTATAAGAACTCACTTTTTTTCTCATTTTCTCTTAAATCAGTTAAAGTAATTTTTAACCCCTTATTAAGAAATGCTAATTCTTCCAATCTATTAGCTAACGTATCATAATTATATACAGTAGTTTCCTTAAAGATTTCAGGATCTGCCTTAAAAGATACGGTAGTCCCAGTTCTATCAGGAGAACAATCGTCAATTATTTCAAGTTTTCCAACAGGATGTCCACCATTTTCAAACCTTTGAAAATAAACATGCCCTTCCCTATACACTCTAACTTCTAGCCAAGTAGACAAAGCATTAACTACAGAAGCACCTACTCCATGTAAACCTCCGGATACTTTGTATCCACCTCCGCCAAATTTTCCACCAGCATGAAGAACTGTAAAAATTGTTTCTATTGTGGATAACCCTGTCTTTTGATTAATACCTGTTGGCATACCTCTACCATCATCTTTAACTGTAATAACATTATTTTTCTCTATTACTACTTCAATATCATCACAAAAACCAGCTAATGCTTCATCTACTGAATTATCAACTATTTCCCAAACAAGATGATGTAGCCCTCTTTCTGAAGTTGTACCTATATACATACCAGGCCTTTTCCTAACAGCTTCTAATCCTTCTAAAACCTGAATATCACTATCGTTATACTCTTCCTTCATAATTATTAACCTCCCTTATAATCCCTTTAGATATTTTAATTAGTTTACTTTTATCAACAATCTGTTGTTTAATTTTATCAATCTCCGTTGTTGTAATAAAAGTTTGAACATCATCATCAATAAGATTTAAAATATTATCAATTTTAGACCTATCTAGCTCACTAAACAAGTCATCCAATATAAATATCGGATAAGTACCTTTTATCTTCTTAAAGATGTTTAAAACAGCAAATTTATATGCTATAACCGCATTCTTTTGTTGCCCTTCAGATCCATAATCCTTAATACTTTTATCATTAATCTTAAAAACAATATCATCATGATGTATTCCTATATTAGTCTTACCAAACATAATATCTTTTTCTTGTATCTCTTTATACCTGTCGATAAGCTCTTCTCTATTTAATCCATCATAATCACTTTTAAAAATAATACTTAGTCCATCAGAACCTGTAATACTCTTATATACATCTTTAATAATATCATTAACCATATATACAAAATCTTTTCTAGACTCATATATAACCTTTCCTAAATCTACTAACTTACTAGTAAGAACATCTAAATAATTAGCCGACTTATTCCCATTATAATACATAGTTTTTAAATACATATTTCTCTGCTTTAAAACCTTATTATAATTATTAAGATTCTTTAAATAAGAATTATCAATCTGCGAAATATCCAAATTCAAGTTTTTTCGCCTAGTATTAGGAGTATCTTTTATAATTTTTAAATCATCTGGATTAAATAAAACAATATTAATTTTTGAAATATAATCACTTAATTTATGAATACTATTATTATTAATCATTACATTCTTTCCATTTTGTTTTATTACTATTTTATAATCATCAAGATATTCATTTTCAATTCTACCTTCTATCTTAGTAAAATCCTTATTGTTCATAATTAATACTTTATCAACAGTCCCTCTAAAAGACTTAGTTAAAGCAAGAACATAAATACCTTCTATGAGATTAGTTTTTCCTTCTCCATTATTTCCATATATTATGTTATAATTACCAAAGTCAATATCCAATCTTTCATATGTTCTAAAATTTAATAACTTCAAATGGTGTATTTTCATAAATTACCTCTTTTTTAACCCATATTTTAAAAAAAAGTATACAGTAGTACTCCCATACCTACTGATAATTATATCACAAAAAAAGCTATTTTAATAGCTTTTTTACTTTTACACCACTACTTTTCGGCGTTTTTTCTCACATCTAATGTATCTTTTAATCTTGAACATCTATATAATTGATTATCTATTATAGCCGTAGAAGCATTAATAACTACTTTCTTTCCATTTTTAAACTCTATTATAGCCTTATCTTTAAACTTATCTGGTCTATAAACATGTTTATAAGACACCCAACTACATTTTTCATTTTTTGGTGATAAAGTAGGAAAAAATATAATATCTCTTGATTCTTCAACTATAATTGGAACTTTATGAGTATAACCAACAAGTTTTAAAGTTCCACTTTGTCTTCCTTCAAACGAACTACCAAAGTATTCACAACTCTCTTCCATTATTCTAAGTGGTGTTTCATTAACTATAAAAGAGTCATCAACCTCATATACAATAGTTTTATCATCATCTTTAGGAACGAGTGCTATAGTATCATTATTGATCTCATAAGACTCCAAAACCAATCCCCCCTCTCTTTAAAATTTAATCCCTTATACTACTAATAATTGTTCCTATTTGTCGAATTTTGTATAAATAAGCAAAAAAAAAGAAAAATATTTAATTTTTCTTATAATATATTGTTAATAAGTACAATACTATCCACAATTAATATGTTTTAATAGGTAATATTAATTGAATTAAAGATTCGTCAGTAACTGATTTAATAACAATTGGTTTAACCTCTCCATTTAAAAGAATCAATATATCATCATCTTTCATAGTTTTTAAAGCATCCAACATATATTTAGCACTAAAAGATATATCTATATTAGCATCGTTACTAGTTTCAATATCCAATTTTTCTTCAACTTTACCTATTTCTGAAGCATAAGAATTAATAACCATCTGATTATCTTTAACCTTCATTTTTACTATATTTTTATCTTTACCCTGTGTCAATAAAGCTGCCCTATCAATAGCACTAAAATAATCACTTAACTTAGTATTAATAATAATTGAAAAATCAGTAGGAATTAGATTAGTAGTATTAGGATAAGTACCTGATAACAAATTACTTTGAAATATATAGTTCTTATATTTAAATAATATCTTATTACTAAAAACATGCATTTCAACAGGTTCATCATCTACTATTATTTTATCTAACTCTATTATATTTTTACCAGGAATAACTATATTTATATCTTCTTCTGAAGGCATATCTAAACTTACAACTTTCTTAGCTAAACGATAAGAATCAGTCGCAATACATTCAAATACATCACCAACAATTTTAAAATTCAATCCTGTTAATAATGGTCGTAATTCCTGGGTTGAAATAGCAAATGAAGTTTGACCAATAATTCCTTTAAACAATTCCCCTTTTATAATTATTGGTTTATCCTTTTCTTCTAATTTTAAACTAGGATATTCTTTAGGATCTAAACAATTTAAATCATACTGACTATTATCAGACGATATTCTAATCTTTAATCCATCCATCAATTCAAAATTAACTAAATCTGATGGAAGTTTTCTTAGAATATCAAGAATAAACTTACTTTGTATTATTATAGACCCAGTACTATCTACTTTATTAATAGATTCATTGGGAATAAAACTCCTTATCGTAAGTTCAGAATCACTCGCTGTTAAATAAAGTCCATCATCTTCCAACTCAAACTTAATACCATTTAATATTGGAATTATATTTTTAGCTGATATGGCTTTAACTACATTAGCTAAGTTTTCTACTATTATATTTTTTTCTATTGTAAATTTCATCATATCTCTTCTTTCTTTTTATTATTTTTTATAATTATTATTAATATTATATAGTTAATAATGTTAATAACTTTTCTTTCCGTCTAAATAACTAAGCTTATAAGAATTTATTGCTGTTGATAAAGTGTTAATTATTAACAGCTATTTATAATTTAGTTCTTATTTCATTAATTATATCCTTCATTTCTGGATTTATTTTTATATCCTCTTCTATTTTATCACAAGCATGTATTACAGTCGAATGATCTCTACCCCCAAATTCCATCCCTATTCTCGGAAAAGATTCATCAGTAAGCATTCTACATAAATACATAGCTACCATTCTAGGATATGCAATATTTGCACTTCTCTTTTTCCCTTTTAATACTTCAACTGTTATTTTATAGTAATCTGCTACCACCTTTTGAATATTAGAAATATCACTCTTATTATAAGGATCCCTAGTAATATAATCTTTTAAAGCCTCGTTAGCAAACTTTAAATCTATTTTATCAGGTACACACATCGCCGTATAAGCTACCAACCTATTTATAGCTCCTTCTAGACTTCTAACATCAGAATCAAAGTTATTAGCTATAAATTCTATTCCTTCATCAGTCATTTTATCATTTATAGATAAATGTTGTATTTTCTCTTTAACAATCCTGCAACGAAGTTCAAAATCAGGTGGATAAATATCAACTGGTAACCCCCATGCGAAACGACTTCGAAGTCTTTCTTCAAGCAGTTTTAAATCTTCAGGAGATCTATCAGAACTAATAATAATTTGTTTATTCTTTCCATGAAGATCATTAAATATATGAAAGAACTCATCTTGTGTTTTTTCAGCTCCAACTAGAAATTGAATATCATCTATAATCAAAACATCAATATTTCTATATTTATTTTTAAATCTAGCACTATTATCTGCCTTGTTACTACTACTAACTAGGTTAAAATAATCTTTTCTAAAATCATCACTAGTTGTATATAGTACTCTCAACTTCGGATTATTATCAGTTATATAATTACCAATAGCATGCATTAGATGGGTCTTACCTAATCCACTTTTACCATATATAAATAAAGGATTATATTGAACACCCGGACTTTTAGCAACAGCTAATGCAGCTGTATTAGCAAATTTATTGGTATCCCCTACTACGAAATTATCAAATTTTAGATTAGGATTCAAATTAGATTCGAATAATATATAGTTGTTAATATCTTCAAAGTTATAAACAATATCATTTTCAATTGTATTTTCAATTTTCTCTTCTTTTATCTCTTCTTCAAGAATACAATCAATTTCTCTATTAATGCCAGTAATCTTCGCAAACGCATCACAAATAGTCCCATAATAATTAGATAAAAGCATTTTCTTGTGTAATGGCATAGGAACAAGCAATATTATCTTATCATCTCTAATATCATATAAACTAGTCTTGCCAAACCATAAATTAAAGGTAACTTCTTGAAAACTATTATGCATCATGTCTAAAAAATCAGACCATATTTCATCCTTGTTCAATACCATCACCCACCTTTGACATTTAGTAACGTTATTATAATTCATCCTGTGGAAAATTAAAAGAACAATTTAAAGAATTCATACTTATAAACATATTAATAACATTTTTATCAACAAGTAATAGTCAATAAAAAAAGGAATCAGCTAACTTATAAACACAATTAACAATTTTATAATACACAATATAATATAGTTATCAACTTATCCACATTTTTTGTGGATAAGTTATAACGTATCATCTAGATAAGTAATGATTGGACTAACTTATTACATTTTTAATTGACTTTTCCCATATTCTAATATTATAATAAGGAAGCTTTATTGAGATGTGGAGGTGTAATATATGAAAAGAACTTATCAACCAAATAATAGAAAAAGAGCTAAAAAACATGGTTTTTTTGCTAGAAAAGAATCAAACGTACTGAATTCAAGAAGAAGAAAAGGACGCAAAAGAATAGTAGTTAAATAAGCCACCTAGTAGTGGTTTTTTATGTATAAAAAGGCAGGTTAAAAATTAAGTGAAAAGATATGAGATGATAAAGAGTCAAAATATCTTTAACGAGTTAATAACAAAAGGGAAGTTTAATAAGAATAAATACTTTGTTGTATATTATGAAAAGAATGACACTGACAAAACTAATTTTGGAATAGCCATCAGTAAAAAATACGGCACAGCAGTAGAGAGAAATAATATAAAAAGAAAAGTACGTAGTATTATTGATAATAACAGAAATTTATTCCAAAAAGGCTACAATTATATTATAATGATTAGGAAGGACTGCAAAAAAAGAGCTTTTCAAGATCTTAATGAAAAATTAGTAGCAGTATTGAAAGAAAAAAGGTGAATTATGAAAAAAAGAACAAAAGTATTTATCTTGTTGATAACACTATTGTTATTAACAGGGTGTACAAAGACACTAAAAGTTAAAGATAAAATAATAAAGTATGAGAAAACCGGACAAACATTAACATCTAATATATTATGTAAACCGGAAGAAGATGAATTAATTGAGTTATATACAAAATATGACAAACACTTACAAGTTAAAATGGCTGATTTGCCAACTTGTAAGAAATTTACCCCTAATAAAATAAAATATAAGAGCTTATGGGAATCAATATTTGTTAAACCACTGGGTTATTTAATATTAAAATTTGGTTACTTGATTAATAACATGGCTATTTCCGTAATGGTAATTGGATTACTAATAAGAATAGTTTTGATACCTATTCAAAACAAAAGTATTAAACAATCTGAAAATATGAAAAAAGCTCAACCAGAACTAATGAAAATAGAAAAAAAATATGCTGGACGTGATGATAACGAAGCCTTAATGGGTAAAAGCCAAGAAACCATGATGATATATAAAAAATATGGTATTAACCCTGTATCAGGTTGCTTATTAGCTTTTATTCAATTACCACTGTTCTTTGCTTTTTTAGAAGCGATAAACAGAGTGCCAGCAATATTTGAAGGAAACTTCCTAGGAATGAACTTAGCTATGACTCCTTCTACAGGAATAGCTCAAAAGAAGTATATATATATTATATTAGTAGTATTAATTATATTAACAACTTACTTATCCTTTAAAAAATCAATGTCATCTCAGGCTGGTCAACCACCAGAAATGCAACAACAAATGAAAATGATGTTTGTATTTATGATAGTAATGATAGCATTTGCATCATTAAGTTTACCAACAGCAATAGCATTATACTGGATTGTTACTAATGGCTTTGCAGTTGTACAAAACGTCATCGTTGGTAAAAATATTGGAAAGAAGGATTAATATGAGTTTAAAAGTAACAGAATTCGAAGCAAAGACCAAAGAAGATGCTTTAAATAAAGCTTTAGAAGAATTAGAATTAACAGAAAAAGATATTATTTATAAATCGGAAGAAAAGAAAGGAAAGCTTTTTAAGGCCGGATCATGTGTTGTTACAGTAGCAACAATAAAAGATATAGCGGACTACTTAAAAGATGAATTAAAAGAATTAGTTTCTAATATGGGAATAGAAGTAAATATTGAAGAAAGTATTAGAGAAGAACAAATTAACCTAAAAATGTACTCGGATATGAATAATATATTAATTGGCAAAAATGGCCAAACCCTAGTAGCAATTACAAATATTTTAAAACAAACAATATTTAATGAGTTGGGAAGATATCCATATATAATATTAGATGTAGAAAACTATAAAGAGAAGAAAATATCTAACATTGAAAGGCTAGCCAAAAGAGTTGCTAGAGAAGTATCAAAAACAAAAGTAGACGCAGCTCTCGAAAACATGAACTCATATGAAAGAAGAATAGTTCATAACATTTTAACTAATTACAAACATGTGACTACAACAAGTGAAGGTGAAGAACCTAATAGACATGTTGTTATAAAATATGTTGAAGAAAAAAATGAAGAAGAATAAAAAATTATTTCCCGGGAAATAATTTTTTTTATTGTATATATAAATGATAATAATGTAAAAATTATTTCCCGGGAAATAATTATGTGCTATAATACCCCCGAAAGGAGCAGATAGTAATGAATGAAACAATATGTGCTATCTCCACTAGTCAGGGAGTAGGAGCAATTGCCATAATCCGTGTCAGTGGACCTGATTCAATTAAAATAGTAAATAAAATTTTTAAAGGAAAAGATTTATTAAATGTTAAAAGTCATACCATAAACTATGGATATATTGTTGATGGAGAGAATACTATAGACGAGGTTCTTGTTTCTGTAATGAAAGCTCCCAAGACATTTACTACCGAAGATACAGTAGAAATCAATACACACGGAGGTATCGCTCCAACCAATAAAGTATTAGAACTATTACTAACCAGTGGTTGTCGTCTTGCCGAACCAGGTGAGTTTACTAAAAGAGCCTTTCTAAATGGACGCATAGACCTACTAGAAGCAGAAGCAGTAATGGATAAAATAAATGCCCAAACTGAAAAGCAAAATAAAATGGCTAACAACCAGCTTTCCGGCAAAGTATCTAAACTAATAGATGATTTAAGAAGTGACATGATTCAAATAATATCTAATATTAATGTAAATATAGATTTCCCAGAATATGATGATGTAGATATTATAACTAATGAAATACTAATACCTAAAATAAAAAAGCTTAAACAAAGAATAGAAAAAATCATAGAAGAGAGTAAAAAAGGGGAAATAATTAAAAGTGGTATCACAACTTGTATAATAGGAGAGCCAAATGTTGGTAAAAGTAGTCTTTTAAACACCTTGTTAGAAGAAGAAAAAGCTATAGTAACCGACATTGCTGGAACAACAAGAGATATCGTTGAAGGTAAAATAAGTATAAATGGAATCTTATTAAATATTATTGACACAGCAGGTATAAGAGAAACAGACAATATAATAGAGTCTATTGGGGTAGAAAAAAGTAAAGAAATGCTTAAAAAATCTGATTTAGTTCTTCTTGTTTTAAATAATAATGAAGAAATTAGTCAAGATATAAAAGATTTATACGAAAAAATAAAGAAAAAAGTTCATATCATAATAGTTAATAAGACAGATTTACCTAACAAACTTGATTTATCTTATTTCCCAAGTGAAAATATTATTAAAATGTCAGTAAAAACTGGTGAGGGAATATCAGAATTAAAAGAATATATTAGAGAGTTATTTAATATATCTAAAATAGAGACAGAAGATCCTACATACCTAAGTAATGCTAGAAGTATTGCTATCTTAAAAAATTGTTTAAAAAGTATAAAAGATATAGAAAATAGCTTAGAAAATAATATTCCTATTGATATGCTAGAAATCGATATAAAAAACATCTGGGAGGAATTAGGTAAAATAAATGGGAAATACTATGATGAAGAGTTACTAGATGAAATGTTTAGCAGGTTCTGTTTAGGAAAATAAGTTATTTCCCAAGAGCAATTAATCATAAGGAAGTGAAAAAATGGAATATGAAATAATAGTAGTAGGTGGTGGTCATGCCGGTTGTGAAGCAGCTTACGCCTCAGCTAAAAAAGGACACAAAACCCTTTTAATTACAAGTAATATAAAGAATATAGCTGACATGCCTTGTAATCCTCATATTGGTGGAAGTGCAAAAGGTATAGTAGTTAGAGAAATAGATGCCTTAGGCGGTATTATGGGTAAGATAGCAGATAAAACCCATTTACAAATAAAAATGTTAAATAGTGCTAAAGGACCGGCCGTACAAGCGTTAAGAGCTCAAGGAGATAAAATAGCTTATCCAAAAGAAATGTTAAATACATTAAATAATCTTAACAATCTTACTATTCGAGAGGGAATGGTTGAAGATTTAATTGTAGATAATAAAGAAGTAAAAGGAATAGTACTAGAAGATGGAGAAAAAATTATTTCCCAAAAAGTTATACTTACAACTGGTACATATTTAAAAGCTGATATTCTTGTTGGCAGCACCAGAACAAGACAAGGACCACATGGAGAAAGACCATCCAATCATCTTAGTGACAAACTTAAAGAATATGGCTTTAAAATAATTAGATTAAAAACTGGCACACCGCAAAGAATTGATAGAAGTACTATCGACTTTTCTAAAACAAAATTAGAACCAGGTGATAATAAATTACTAACATTTAGTTTTGATTTAGAACCTTCTTATAAAATAGAAGATCAAGTTCCTTGTTACCTAACATATACAACAGAAGAAACACATAATATTATTAGAGAAAACCTAAATAAATCAAGTATGTATGGAGGACTAGATGATATCGAAGGAATAGGCCCAAGATATTGTCCTTCTATTGAAGATAAAGTTGTTAGATTCAGTGACAAAGAAAGACATCAATTATTCCTCGAACCAGAAAGCAGATACTACGATGATATATATGTACAAGGCTTTTCTACATCTATGCCACCTGAAATACAAGAGAAAATGGTTCACTCATTACCAGGATTAGAAAATGCTAAAATACTAAAATATGGTTATGCCATTGAATATGACGCTATATATCCTACTCAACTAAACTATTCGTTAGAAACAAAAGTATTAAGAAATCTATATACAGCCGGCCAAATAAATGGTACTAGTGGGTACGAAGAAGCTGCTTGTCAGGGATTAATGGCGGGGATAAATGCGTCACTAGCTTTAGAAAAAAAAGAACCACTAGTATTAAAAAGAAATGAAGCTTATATAGGCGTATTAATAGATGATTTAATTACAAAAGGAATAAGAGATCCATATCGTCTTCTTTCAAGTAGAGCGGAATTTAGACTTATTCTAAGAAGCGATAACGCTGATTTAAGATTAAGAAAACACGGCTATGAAATAGGTCTAATATCAGATGAACAAATGAATAAACTACTAGAAAAAGAAAAACAAATAGCTTCATTAAAAAATTATATGAAGAATACCAAGATAAAAATAACAGCAGAAGTAGAAAAAATATTCAATAAATGCAACATAACAGTTCCGACTTCCACCATGTCATTAGAACAACTGATAAAAAGGCCGCAAATCAATATTGAGTTTCTTGAAAAAATAATTGATATTTCCTATGACAATGAAATAAAAGAACAGGTAGAAATAAATTATAAATACGAAGGATATATAAAAAAATCAATAATTGAAGCCGAAAAAATGTTAAAACTTGAAAAGAAACAAATACCAACCGATATCGATTATGACAAAATTAAAAATATTGCTTCAGAAGCAAGACAAAAGCTTAAAGAAGTTCGGCCTAAAACAATTGCTCAAGCTATACGAATAAGCGGTGTAAATCCATCGGACATATCGGTTTTATCAGTTTATTTAAAGAAAGAGTATAATAATCATGAATAAAGAAGAATTTATCGAACTATTAAAAAAAGAGAATATACCAATAAATAATAAAATAATCGAACAACTCGACACATATAAAGAATTTCTAATTGAGTATAATGAACATACAAATTTAACAGCAATAAAGAAAGAAGAAGATATCTATTTAAAACATTTTTATGACTCAGTAATATTAGCAAAGTATTACCATTTTAAAGATGAAAAAGTACTAGATATAGGTACTGGCGCAGGATTCCCTGGCATGGTATTAAAAATCTTTTTTCCAAGCTTAAAAATCACTCTATTAGATTCCAATAATAAAAAAATAAAATTTTTGGCAGAATTATGTGTAAAACTAGGAATAAAAGATGTTGAAACTATTTGCGAAAGAGCAGAAGAATACTGCCGAAACAATAGAGAAACATATGATATTGTTACTTCAAGAGCAGTTAGTGATTTAACTATCTTGAGTGAATTATCTATTCCATTCTTAAAAAAAGGAGGATATTTTATCCCCCTCAAAGGTGGAAATAAAGAAGAATTTGCTTCTGCTCAAGTAGCAATAACTACTTTAGGTGGAATAGTTGAAAAAGAATATGATTATACTTTACCTATAGAGGATAGCAAAAGAACCATTTTATTAATAAAAAAGAATAAAAATACGCCATCAATATATCCGCGTCCATATAGTAAAATAGTCAAAAATCCATTGAAAAAAGGTAAAAAATAAGATATGATAAAAAATAGAATAGAGAATAATCTCAAGGGGATGATAATATGAACCTAGACCAAACAGTTATGCAAGTACATATAGAAGATATAATTCCTAATAGATTTCAGCCCAGATTAAATTTTGATGAACAAGCACTTCAGGAATTAGCAGAATCTATTAAAGAACATGGAATTATACAACCACTAGTACTTAGAAAATTGGGAGACAAATATGAAATAATAGCAGGAGAAAGAAGATATAAAGCCGCAACTATGGCTGGGCTTTCAACTGTCCCTGCTGTAATTGCAAATGTAGATGATAATAGTGCTGCCGAAGTGGCTATTGTTGAAAATGTTCAAAGAAAGAATTTGACAGCCATAGAAGAAGCAAGATCATATAAAAATCTACTTGATAAAGGCTATCTAACCCAAGAAGGATTGGCTAAAAAAATGGGGTTATCACAACCTGCAATAGCTAACAAATTAAGACTTCTAAACCTTGATGATGAAGTTCAACAAGCTCTTTTAGATGAAAAAATATCAGAAAGACATGCTAGAACACTATTAACAATACCTGATAAGGAAACTCAAAAAGAATGGCTTCATAGAATTATTAATGAAAGATTAACAGTTAGACAATTAGATACAGAATTAAAAAAATCCAATACAAAAGTAGATAACTCTGTAATTGAAGAAGACGAATCTGATGGAGGAGTACCGATAGTTGAAAACAAACCATCTATTGAAGAAATAAAAGCCAATTCCGTTGATATATTTGATAAAGATAATAAATCAGTAGAAGACATGATGAAACCAACAGAAACAATAAATGAAGAGATTGAGACCCTTGACCTAGACGAAGACGATGAAGCAAGTGGAGGGAATAACCAAAATCTATTTATTCCTTCGGATGAACCCGTTATAGAAGAACCAAAATCAACGGATAGACTTTCAAAAGAACAATTTTTAGAACTTGATCAGCCAAAAGAAGAAGAAAACAAATTCTTTACATTTACACCTGAAGATGATAATAGCAACGCTAACGAACCGAAGGAACCAACAATGGAGGCAATAGATAAAAGTAGTAATAACAGTTTTGAAATAATTGACTTTAGTGAAAATAATGACACTGATGATAATAATGAAGAATCTAGTGGCCAAGAAAATCCTTTTCTAGCTACAGAGAAAGAACAGCCATCAGCAATTAACATAGAAGAACAAGAACCAGATGGGTTAGAATTTAATATCAGTTCTAATAACAAGTTCTTTACACCAACATTAAACGAAAGACCATCGGTTGAAATAATAAACGAGAAAAAAGTTGAAAATCCAATGGATAGGGTAAAAGAATTAGAAAATCAAAACTATAATTCTTCAGAATTAGGAGAATTAGATTTAAAAGGATCTATTAACGTAGTAAGAAAAGGATTAGAAGAACTAGGTAATAGAGGTGTTTATGCCGAAGTTGAAGAAATTGATTTTCCAAAATATTATCAAATTACTATTAAAATACCAAAAGACAACTAATCATAATTAGTTGTTTTTAAATAATAATATGCTATAATTTCTAATCAAAGGGAGAAAAAAATGATAAAAAAATATAATATTTATCTATATAAAGACAATGAATTAGAAAAAAGCTACAAAAATATAAAAGGCATAAATAAAGAAAAAGAGATATCATTAATACTAGATGAAATCAAAACAATCATCAAAGAAAATGAATTAATTCGGGAAAACGATGAATTTAAATTTAACATTGATTTAATTGCCAAAACGAGCAATTATTTGCTTAAACAAACCAATATCATTTATGACATTGAAGTAATAGATTCCAATATAATAAGAAAAGAAAAAGAAATAATAATAAAGTACAGAATAGAAACAAACGAAGAAGAAATACAAATAAGAATAATAGAAAGTACGTGATAACATGCAACCATTTATAAAAGAAGAAGAAGAATACATAAAAAGTAAATTAGTAGAACTCGGATATGAAATAAAAGAAGTTGTCTTAAATGTATCATCTCGCCCAGAACTGGGAGATTATCAGTTTAATGGTATTATGGGATTAGGTAAAGAGTATCACAAAAATCCACGTGAAATAGGGCAAGAACTAGTTGATTTAATAAAAAAAGATAATAAGTATAAAGATATTAATATGGCAGGACCTGGTTTTATAAACATTTCTTTTTCTGATGAAAAACTAATAAAACACGCCAATGAATTAAATGATAATATAAGTATTAATTACCAAATAGACAATCCCCGTACAATTTTTCTTGATTATGGCGGAGCTAATGTTGCTAAAGCTCTACATGTAGGGCACTTAAGAAGCGCAAATATAGGTGAAGCACTAAAGCGTTTGGCCGCTTCTTTGGGTAATAAAGCCATAGCAGACGCACATCTAGGTGATTGGGGAAGACCTATAGGACTAGTAATGTTAGAACTAAAAAAAGAGCATCCAGATTTGCCATATTTTGCTGAAAACTATAAAGGAGAATATCCAAAGGAATCTCCTGTTACTAATGAGGATTTAATGAGGATGTATCCAATTGCTTCTTCTAAAGCAAAGGAAGACGAAGAATACATGAACGAAGCCAGAGAAATAACCGCTAAATTCCAGAGTGGAGATAGAGGACTAATTGCTTTATGGAACCATATAATGGCGGTGTCAAAAAAAGATATCAAAGATAGTTATGACAGACTTAATACGACATTTGAAGTTTGGGAAGGGGAAAGCGATGCTGATAAATATGTTCCTGAAATGATAGAATATCTCGAAAAAAAGAGATTAGTAGAAGATAGTCAAGGAGCAAGAATCATAGAAGTTAAAGAAGAAAATGACGATCATGAAGTTCCACCTTTACTACTTGTAAAATCAAATGGGGCACTTTCATACGAAACAACAGATTTAGCTTGTATTTGGGAAAGAATGCACAAATGGAAACCAGATGAAATATGGTATTTAACTGATTCCCGTCAAGCTCTTCATTTTGAAATTGTATTTAGAGCTGCTAAAAAAGCCCAAATAGTAAACGAAGATACCAATCTAGAATTTATACCATTTGGAACAATGAATGGTATTGATGGTAAACCTTTTAAAACAAGAGATGGTGGAACCATGAAGCTAGATGATCTTCTTGATTTAGCTACTAAAGAATGTGAAAAAAGAATATTACCAAATATTAGTGGTAAAGAGAGAGAAAATATCGCAAATAAAGTGGGAATCTCAGCAGTTAAATATGCGGACTTATTACCATTCAGATTAACAGATTATATCTTTGACCCTGTAAAATTTAGTGACTTACAAGGTAAGACTGGCCCATATCTGCTATATTCAACCATCAGAATGAAATCTTTACTTAGCAAAGCAAATGAAGAGAATATTGCTTACAAAAAAGTAAAAGTAATATCCGATGAATATCAAAGAAATATAATGGTTGCTTTGCTAAATATAAACAACGTGTTGCTAAAATCATTTGAATCTCGTTCTTTAAATGATATATGTGAACATTTATACAAAATTACTAACATTTACAACAATTTTTATTACCAGAATAGAATACTAACCGAAACAGATAAAGATAAAAGAGAAACATGGCTAACACTAACAAAAATAGTATATGATAATAATTGTAAAATGCTCGATATACTGGGCATAGAAGTGCCTGATCGAATGTAATGATAAAAAATAATAAAAAATGTATTGTCATATCAAAAAAAATATGTATAATGGTGTCTAGTGGTTATGGAGGAAATGTGAATGAGTTCAAAAAACTTGACTCTCGAAGAGTTAGAAGCAATGTCATATGACGATATTGCACTAATTATTTTAAATGAATCAAAAAAAACAATGAAAATTAATGATCTATTCAAAAAAGTATGTGATTTATTAAAACTAAGTGAAGATGAATATGTTAATAAATTACCAGCCTTTTTTGATGTTATAAGTACTGATCATCGTTTTATAATGTTAGAAGACGGATCATGGGACGTTAGAACTAGGCATTCTACAAAAATAGTAATTGATAGTGAAGAAGAAGACGAAGAAATAATTCCGGAAGAAGAACCAGAAGAAGAACAACAAGAAGATATTTTCTTTGACGAAGAGGCTTCAGATGATGATCCTACAGACGATGATTTGAAGGATTTAGTAATTATAGACGAAGATGAAGAAACAAATGGTTAATCATTTGTTTTTTTAAACTAAGATGATATAATACCAGAGAAAGGCGTGATAGTATGATAGAAAGATTAGAAGCAATATCTGAAAAATACCAAGAGTTAACTGAAAAGTTAGCATCTCCAGAAGTACTAGCAGATTATAATGAACTAAAGAAGCTATCAAAAGAACAGAAAGATTTAGAAGAACAATACAATAAATACCAAGAATATAAAAAAGTAATTAGTAACATAGAAGAAGCCAAAGAATTAATTAATGATCCAGAAATGGGGGAAATAGCATCTCAAGAATTAGAAGAATTATCAGCTAAAAAAGAAGAATTAACCAAAGAACTAGAATTTTTATTAATTCCTAAAGATGAAAACGATGATAAAAACATTATAATTGAAATAAGAGGTGCTGCCGGAGGCGATGAAGCAAACATATTTGCTGGAGATCTATTTAGAATGTATCAACATTACGCCGATAAAAATGGTTGGAAGATTGAAATAATAAATGAAGAACCAGGAACTGCCGGAGGCTATTCTCAAATAGAAGCAATAATAAAGGGAGATAATGTATATTCTAAACTAAAATATGAATCAGGATCACACAGAGTACAAAGAGTTCCTGTAACAGAATCAAATGGTAGAATCCAAACATCTACTGCTACAGTATTAATAATGCCAGAAGTAGAAGATGTTGATATAGAAATCAATCCAAACGATTTAAGAATAGATGTGTATTGCGCAACTGGTCATGGTGGCCAAGGAGTAAATACGACTCCTTCAGCAGTTAGAATAACCCATCTTCCTACCAATACAGTTGTTACTTGTCAAAACGAAAGAAGTCAATTGCAAAACAAACAAGAAGCAATGCAAGTGTTAAAAGCTCGTTTATATCAAATGGCTCAAGAGGAGCAAGATGCTAAAGTGGGAAATGAAAGAAGAAGTAAAATAGGAACAGGAGATCGCGCGGAAAAAATTAGAACATATAACTATCCACAAAACAGAGTAACCGATCATAGAATCGGTTATACCACCAATAACTTAGATAGAGTAATGGATGGTGCATTGGAAGACATAATCAACGCCTTAATTACCGAAGATATGGCTAGAAAGCTAAGAGGAGAATGAAAGAAGATATAGAATATCTAAAAAAATATCTTCATCCAGGAGAGGACCTTTCTAAAGCCATAAAAAGATTAGAACAAGGAGAACCTGTCCAATACATAGTTGGAGATGTTAACTTTTATGGAAATATCATTAAAGTCAATAACAACGTTTTAATTCCTCGCCCAGAAACAGAAGAATTAGTAGAGAAAACGAGCGTATTAATAAAAGAACTATTCTCCGACAATATAAACATATTAGATATTGGAACTGGTAGCGGCTGTATATCAATTGCTTTAAAGAAAATATTTCCTAACTCTATAGTAGAAGGAATAGATATTTCTGAAGAAGCACTTGAGATAGCTAAGGATAACGCTACAGAAAACAATGTAGATATTAACTTTTATCAAAGTGATATTTTTTCAAATATAAATAATAAATATGATTGTATAATCTCTAATCCGCCATATCTTAAAGAGGGCGATTACATAATGGACATAGTAAAAAACAATGAACCACATCTCGCCTTATATGCCGAAGAAAAAGGATTGTATTTTTATAAGATAATTTTAAAAGAAGCTAATAAATATCTAAGAGAAAGATTTATAATCGCCTTAGAAATAGGAGAAAATCAAAAAGAAGATATATTAAAAATTGCCGAGCAGTATTTTCCTAATGCAAATATAATAAGTGATAAAGATTTAAGAAAACTTGATAGATTTATTTTCATTATACAAAAGTAGTTTTACTACTTTTTTGTTTACTAATAAGTAGTAAACTTTCCCCTTTTTGTTTGACAAACTCCTAGAGAAACCTTAATATTAAAATATAAAGATGATGAGTGAGGAATATGAAACAATTAGTAATTAAAGGAAAAAAAGAATTAAATGGGGAAATAAAAATAAGCGGAGCAAAGAATAGCATAGTAGCCTTAATTCCTGCTGCAATCTTATCAGATGAAGGAGCGACATTGTATAATGTTCCTAATATATCTGATACTAAATCCCTAATAGATATATTAGAAGTATTGGGGTGTAAACAAGAATATAGAGATGAAGTAATAACAATAGATACCAGTAATATGAAAAATAAAGTAATCGAAGAAAACTTAGCTAAGAAGTTAAGAGCGTCGTATTACTTTATGGGAGCATTATTAGCAAAATATAATTATGCAGAAATATATTTCCCAGGCGGATGTAATATAGGTACCAGACCAATTAATTTTCATATAAATGGTTTTAAAAAACTAGGGGCCGAAGTAATAATCGAGGGAAACAAATATATTTTCAAAGCTGACAAACTAAAAGGAGCTTCAATATATTTAGATTTCGCCTCAGTAGGAGCAACCATAAATTTAATGCTAGCAGCAGTAAAGGCAGAAGGTAAAACAACTATATCAAACGCTGCTAAAGAGCCAGAGATAGCTAACGTGGCAGAATTACTAAATAGTATGGGAGCTAAGATTAGTGGCGCTGGAACTAGTGAAATAACAATTGAAGGGGTAAAACACCTAAAATGGGGCAAAGTAACTGTTATACCTGACAGAATTGAATCAGGAACTTATATTATTGCTGGAGCTCTAATCGGAAAAAATCTCAAAGTATCAGGTATAATAGAAGAAAACATCGAAGCCTTACTATCCAAATTAAATGATATGGGAGTAGACATAAAAAAAGAAAATGATTCCATAATAGTTAGCAAACCAAAAGAATATAAAGCAATAAATGTCAAAACTCTAGTATTCCCAGGATTCCCTACTGATTTAGCTCAACCAATAACAGTATTACTAACTCAAGCGAAGGGAACGTCTATACTAGAAGAAACAATTTATGAAAATAGAATGGGACATGTGCCTTATCTTCAGAAGATGGGTGCTAAAATAACCGTTAATGATAGAACGGCAACAATTGAAGGGGCAACTCCATTAAAAGGAGCGGAAGTAGTAGCTACAGACTTAAGGGCTGGAGCAACATTAGTATTAGCGGGTCTAGTAGCAGATGGAACTACAAAGATTAATGAAATAGAACATATATTAAGGGGATACGAATATATTGTAGAAAAACTCCAAAATGTCGGCGCGGACATAAGAGTAGTAGAAGAGTGAATCAATTGAGATTCACTTTTTTTAGGGTTTACGCAAAATTTGACATAATTATCAATTTTTGTTAAAATTCTAATGTGTTATGGAGCATTATCCTAGTCACAAAAATTATTTGAAGGTAGGGCTAAAAATCTATCAATTGATCAATAGACACTTTGTATATCTGCTTGTTTCGCCCAGATTCGGGTGGATATATGATTTTAGATATAAGGAGAAAGTATAATGGCATATATTAGGATCCTTTTATCAAGTCACAATAATAATAACAGATCATGTCGTGAGTGATTAAGAGGGATATCATTTGAAATCTTAATTGCAAAAGCGAATAAGAATAATCCATTTGTGTTTGAGAAATTCTCTAGGGTGTACATATTATAAAGTTTGAAGTGCGGACTAAGTGGTAATCGAGTAATCGTAGTGGTAACACTTGGTTGTCTTCCTTAAAGAGAAATCGCCAACGAGTAATCGAGTGGTGGAAGATAGAGAAATTCAACTCGACCAAAGCCGTAAAATTAATTTATGATATAACCATAAACGGTTTACAAATACTTTATAAGGAGAGTTAATATGAAAGAAAATGTTAACTGGATATATAAAGTTTTTTTATTATCTTTTATTCTTTCTATAGTCTTTAGTAGTGGCTCATCATTTGTTGCTAATAGAGCAAGTTCATTCGTGCTAGGCGTAATAATAATAATTGTAATTGCCGTAGGAATTATATTTGATATGATAGGAGTTGCGTTCCTAACAAGCAATGAATCAAGTCTACATGCTAAAGCATCAAAGAAATTAAAAGGTGCTAAAGAAGCTATTTCCATGTTAAAAAATGCTACCCAAGTAGCATCTATATGTAATGACGTAATAGGTGATGTATGTGGTGTTGTAAGTGGAAGCCTAGGAGCAGTACTCACTATTAATATCGCTAATCATTTTAATCTTAATATTGTATTAATTACAACTATTATAACAGCGGTTATTTCGGCATTAACAGTTGGCGGTAAAGCAATTTTTAAAACAATAGCAACTAAGAAAGCAGATACAATTGTATATACTGTTGGTAAAATTAGAGCTATATTTAAATGATAAAATCGTAAAATTCTATTTAATAATACTTGCAACTAAGCAAAAACATGATATAATACATTAGACGCAGAAATACTATGTTAAGAATATTTAACATGGCGGAAGGAGTGTAGTAATGAAAAAGGGAATACATCCAGAATTAAAAGATTGTAAAGTTACTTGTAGTTGTGGAGCAACATTTATGACAAAATCAACTAAAGATGAAATCTATATAGAAGTATGTAATGAATGTCATCCATTCTATACAGGTAAACAAGGTAAAAGTAAAAAAGCTGGAAATATTGAAAAATTCAATCGTAAATATGGAATTACTGAAGAAGCTTCAAAATAGAGCTTCTTTTTTTATGTCTACGTTTCGTAGGTTCTCATTTTTTATCAACTTTAATATAATCTTTTTATCAAAGGAGGAAAAAGATGAATCAAGAATTAATAGGTAAATATATTGCTAAAAAAAGAAAGGAGAAAAATCTAACCCAAAGAGATTTAGCTAAAAAACTTAATATAAGTGAAAAAACTATTTCTAAATGGGAATGTGGTAATGGCTTACCAGAAGTATCTCTTATGCAGCCACTATGTAATGAATTAGAGATTACAGTTAATAATCTATTATCAGGAGAAGATGTTGATGATAATGATTCTAATAAAGTAATTGAATATATTAAATACAAAGACAATAAAAATAAGACAATTACAAGTATTATAATAATAATCATACTGTTAATAACTATAACTTTATTAACAACAGCTCACATAAAATATAAAAAATTTTATGAAACTAATTACAATAATAATAAAGTATATAAAATATCAGGAAGTACAGAAAACTTTAGTTACAATAATTTAATATTAATAGAATCACCAAGTAAAACAATAGCTATAAGTGGCTATATTGAATCTTTAGATGAAAAAGTTATACCAATAGAATCTGTATATAAATATGTTCTAAGATATAAAAAGAGAATCATCTTTAGTAATGGTGGTAATATTTCTAAACAACATACAATGTTATTAGAAGAACCATTAGGATATAATGAATTATTTACAGAAGAAGTCTTAAAAAACAAAGATAAATGGGAAATAGATATATTCTATGAAATAGATAATAAAAAACAATATGAAACTATAAAACTAAATAAATATGAATTATTATCTACTAACAAGTATAAAAATGAAAAAGTAGAAAGTATAGATAACGGAGAAAGTATCTATACCTATGATCCTAATGTTGATCTTTGTAATTCCTTGTATAAAGATTTTATAAAAAGAATCTCCTCTTATGGCTTTAAAAGAGAAGGTGAAAGATGTGAATTCACACTAGATAAAGATAACATCGTTATTGACCCAATGCACGGCAAAATACAATATAATTTACCAAAATATAGTTTAAATAACTTTTATCGTGGTGAACAAAATAAAATATATATAGAAGAAGGAAATAAAATCTACGAATATGATATAAAAGAGAAAGTAATTAATTGCCCAAACGAAAAGTGTCTTAAAATAGATAAAGAATTAGAAATAGATATAAATAAATTCCTTGAAATAATAAATAATTATTTAAAAGATGATACTAATTAAAGTATCGTCTTTTATTTATCTTACGAATTACTTGTGATATACTTTAAATGGGAAGAATTGGTGATACTATGGGTAAAATAGGATATTTATTTAAAAGAATAAAAGGAATGAATTATAAAGGCTTCTTTGATACAATTAATGAAGTTCATAATAAGAGTAAAAAGAATAAGATATTATTATTTTTTGATATCATTCATTGTGGTTTAAAATATCAAGCAGGTTATATGGATTATAAACTATTAGAAATGTATAGGATACCAGAAAAAAATAGAAATACTTTTATTACTAGAGGAATTAATAATGAAATAGTAACTAAATATAATAATCCTGAATATATTAAATATTTTAGAGATAAAATAGAATTTAATAAAAAGTTTAATAAATATCTAAATAGAGACTGGATGGAAGTAACAGAAAATAATTTTGAAGAATTTAAACAGTTTATTAAGAAGCATAAAAGAATCGTTATCAAACCAGTAGATGAGAGTTGTGGAAAAGGCATCGAAATAATTGAAGTAGATGATAAAAACCTTAAGAAAACATATGATAATATACTTAAAACCAATAGATTTTTAGTCGAAGAGGTAGCTGAGCAATGTAAAGAAATATCAGCACTTCATCCAAACTCAATCAACACTATTAGAATGGTTACTCTAAATAAACACTTAGTTGCAGCTTATCTACGTATCGGCACAGGAGATAATGTAGTAGATAATTTCAATCATGGCGGAATAGTAGTACCAATAAACATAGATACAGGAACAATTGATTATCCAGCTATTGACAAACATGATCATATTTATGAAAAACATCCTGATACAGAAATGTCGATAATTAACTTTCAAATACCTAAATGGAATAAGGTTAAAAACTATGTTGAAGAATGCTCTAAAACAATACCAGAAATGGGATATGTAGGATGGGATGTCTGTTTGGGAAAAGATGGACCGTGTTTAATTGAAGGGAATGAATTCCCAGGACATGACATATATCAATTACCACCACATAGAACAGAAGATATAGGAATGTTACCATTATTTAAAAAAGCTATGGAAGGAGAAATGAAAAATGAAAATAGCAATAGCAACAGATCATAATGGAGTGAAAGAAAAGAAAGAATTGATAAAATTACTAGATAATTATGAATTCGTAGACATGAGCACTGATAATAATGCAACAGATGATTATCCAGATTTCGCTAAAAGAGTAGCAGAATATGTAATAGAGAATCCTGGCGATTTAGGAGTATTAATGTGTGGCACCGGAATAGGAATGAGTATAGCTGCTAATAAAGTTAAAGGAATTAGAGCAGCTCATTGTTCTAGCCTTGAACAGGCTCATCTAGCTAAAGAGCATAATAATGCAAACATAATAGCACTATCTTATAAACAAGATATAAAAGAATTAAAGAGCATGATAGAAGAGTTTATTAACACTCCTTTTTCTAACGAAGAAAGACATGCTAGAAGAGTTGATAAAATAAAAGCAATGGAGAAATAGAATGAACTATAAAGCCTATATATACGTAATTAGTGTTTTATTAAGTGCTTATGCTTTATCTGGAATAAACTATGATGGTTTTATCAAAAAAAATAAAGCTTTAGAAGCTCGTATATTAGTAATAGTATCAAGTTTAGCGCTAGGATATTTAATTACAAATTTTATAACAGATTTCCTACAAGTGAGTTCTATTATAAAATAACATCCAACCAATACTATTATATCACTAAATTACTACAATTGTTAGATATTTCTTTTATACAAAAAATGTTATAATTGAGACAAGGAGGAAGATGATTATATGAAATATAACATCAGAGGAGATAAATTAACTGTAACAGGAGCTATGAAATCATACATAGAAGAAAAATTATCTAAAATGGATAAATATTTCGAAGAACCAGGTGATATAACAGCTACTGTATTAGTTAAAGTTAAAGATTTGGAACAAACAATCGAAGTAACTGTTCCGACAAAAAGATTTACTATTAGAGCAGAGGAATCAAACGAAGATTTTTATGCTGCAGTAGACCTAGTTATCAATAAGTTAGAAAGACAAATAAGAAAGAATAAAGATAGATTATCAAAAAAATATAAAAATTCGGAACATATAGAATTCAATTTTAATTATGAAGATGAAGAAGAGAAAGAAGAAAACACATCTAAAATAGTTAAAAGAAAGAACATATCAATGAAACCAATGGATGAAGAAGAAGCTATTCTTCAAATAGAATTACTAAACCATGATTTCTTTGTCTTTAAGAACATTGATGAAGAATGCGTATCAGTTTTATATGTCAGAAAAGATGGAAACTACGGAATAATAAATATGAAATAGATGGGCAACCATCTTTTTTTCTGTACAAAGGAAATATATTTGCTTGAATTTATTGACAATATAGATTAAAATATAGAATACGTAGAGAAAGGGGATTCTATGCCCTTATTTATAAAAAAGACATGGAGGAATACTTATGGGACTATTAAGATCATTGATAGATTCAGAATATAAAGAATTAAAGAAATTTGAAAAGCAAGCCAAACAGATAGATGCTTTAAGTGAAGAGATGGCTGCCCTAAGCGATAAAGAGCTAGCAGCTAAAACAGAAGAATTTAAAAAAGAACTAGAAAATGGAAAAACTTTAGAAGACATCCTAGTACCGGCTTTTGCAACTGTTAGAGAGGCCGCTTACAGAGTAATTGGTGAAAAGCCATATTTTGTTCAAATATTAGGTGGTTTAGCAATTCACTATGGTAATATAGCTGAGATGAAAACCGGTGAAGGAAAAACATTAGTGGCTACAATGCCAGCATATCTAAATGCATTAACTGGAAAAGGAGTTCATATAATTACAGTTAATGAATACTTAGCGAATCGTGATGCTGAATGGATGGGTAAAATTCATGAATTTTTAGGATTAACTGTTGGAGTTAATAAAAGAGAAATGTCATCTCAGCAAAAAAGAGAAGCTTATAATTGTGATATCTTATATTCAACTAATAACGAAATAGGCTTTGATTACTTAAGAGATAATATGGTTCCAAGAGCTCAAGATAGAGTTCAAAGACCATTAAATTTTGTAATTGTCGATGAAGTTGACTCAATATTAATTGATGAAGCACGTACACCATTAATCATATCTGGTGGTAAGATGGATTCTAAAAATCTATATGAATCAGCAGATAGCGCTGTTAAAAGATTAGAAGAAGATGATTATACAATCGATGAAAAAACTAAGAGTGTATCATTAACAGATTCTGGTGTTGAGCTAATAGAAAAAATATTTCATCTAAAAAATCTGTTTGATTTAGAAAATGCTGCTTTAGTTCATCATTTGAATCAAGCATTAAAAGCCAACTATGGGATGAAAAATGACGTTGACTACGTAGTAGAAAACGGCGAAGTAATAATAGTTGATCAATTCACTGGTCGTTTAATGCATGGCCGTCAATATAGTGATGGATTGCACCAAGCAATCGAAGCTAAAGAGGGCGTAAAAATTAATGAAGAAACAAAGACTATGGCAACCATAACATTCCAAAATTTATTTAGAATGTACAATAAACTATCTGGTATGACAGGAACAGCAAAAACTGAAGAAGAAGAATTTAGAGATATCTACAATATGTATGTTATACAAATCCCAACTAATAAACCCGTTATTAGAGAAGATTATCCTGACTTAGTATATGCCACAGAAACTGGTAAGTTTAAAGCTATAGTAAGAAAAATTAAAGAAGTTCATGAAACAGGGCAACCAATTCTAGTTGGTACTGTATCTGTAGAAAACAATGAAAAACTAAGCGCCCTACTAAAAAAAGAAGGTTTAAAACATGAAGTATTAAATGCCAAAAACCACGAAAGAGAAGCAGAGATAATTGCTAAAGCCGGAGAAAAGGGAGCAATCACCATTGCAACCAACATGGCTGGACGTGGTACAGATATCAAACTTGGCGAAGGAGTTAAAGAACTTGGAGGTTTATGTGTAATTGGTACAGAAAGACATGAATCTCGTCGTATTGATAATCAGTTAAGAGGACGTTCTGGTCGTCAAGGAGATCCTGGTATGTCACAATTCTTCGTATCATTTGATGATGAATTAATGAGAAGATTTGGTACAGATAGAATTAAACAAATGCTAATAAATGTTGGATTCTCTGATGAACAAGCAATTAGATCTAAAACATTTACTAAGAGTATAGAACAAGCCCAAAAGAAAGTTGAAGGCAATAACTATGATATTCGTAAAACGCTACTAGATTATGATAATGTAATGAATGAACAAAGAGAAATAATCTATGCTAGACGTAATGAAATACTAGATCAAGATTCTATCAAAGAAAGAACTCAAGAAACATTCTTGACTAATATTACTTACCTAGTTAATAGCCACATTGAACCAGAAGGATATCTGACAGAATTTGATAAGAGTGAAATAATTGAGTATTTGAATACTAATTTAATAAAGACTACCAAACTAGATGTTAAAGAAATAATAGATATGAAAACTGAGGGAGAAGTAATAGACTACTTAACAGAAAAAGTTAAGGAAGATTACCAAGAAAAGGTAAAAGATATTCCAGAAGAAGTAATAAATGAATTTGAAAAAGCAATCGCCCTTAGAGTTATAGATGAAGCTTGGATAGATCATATTGGAGCTATGGAGCACTTAAGAGAAGGGATAGGACTTCGTGGCTATGCTCAAACCAATCCATTGCAAGCATATACACTAGAGGGATATGAACTATTCGACGATTTAATGGCTGGTATTTCTTCTAACATTTCAATTTACTTGTTGAAAGCAGAAGTTAGACAAAATACTGAAAGAAAAGATCAAAGAAATAATACTATAGTTCACGATACACATGTTAAACAAAAAGGCCAACCAATAAAGAAAGAAAAGAAGATAGGTCGTAATGACTTATGTCCATGTGGAAGTGGTAAGAAATATAAACAATGCCACGGAAAGTAGCATAAAATAAGGGTTTGCGAGTGATAATGCTCGCAAAATCCACTACTTAAAATGGTAAATGTTCGCAAAAAGTTCGCACAAAAAATATTTTAAGGATAATCATTTTAAAATATTGTTAGGTGTTTGTCGTGGTAAAAAGAATTATGATAAAAGAGAAACTATTAAGAATAGGGATGTTCAAAGAGAAGCTCTTAAGGACATAAAGAATTATAGTAGATAAAGATGACCTTAATTGATTTGTCAATTAAGGTTTTGTTTGACTATAAATTGAATAATATATTATTATTTTTTTTTGTATTATTATTTTATTTGGTATAATAACCATAGAGTGGGTGACGTAATTTTATGAAAAATAAAAAAGTATTAATTAGTGCAATAGTATTATTATTATTAGTAGTATTTATTGAAATTGTTTTAATAGTTAAAAATGATAAAAAGTCCAGTGGTACGGAGATAGAAACTCCTAGCATTGTTTTAGGCAAAGAATCTTATCAGTTGAAGGTTAATGATCGAATAAGACTTTATGCAAAGGTTGTTCCAACTTCAGATGAAAAAGTAGTTATTACTTGGGAAAGTACCAATGAAAAAGTGGCAACCGTTAATAAAGATGGGCTAGTAGAAGCTAAGAAAGTTGGGACTACTAATATAATTGCCAAAGCAGATGGAATAGAGTCTGGAGTTTGCGAAGTGATTGTTAGTGACGAGGATGTCATAGAAGTTAAAGAACTAAAGATGAGTGAGTCATCATTATCACTAGTAGTTGGAGATGAAGAGACTCTTGAAGTTCAAATAAAACCAGAAAATGCCGTAAGCAAAGTATTAAGATGGAATAGTAGTAATGAAGAAATAGTTGAAGTAGATCAAAATGGAAAAATACAAGCCAAGAAGAAAGGAACTGCTTTAATTGAAGCAATTTCTGTTAATAAAAAAAGGGCAACATGTAAGATAGAAGTAAAAGAAAAAGAAGAGAAGAAAGAAGATACTACTGATAAGCCAAAAGAAACAAAACCTGAAGAAAATCCAGCGGAAATACCAAGTGCTAAACCAGAAGCAAAAATAAATGTATCAACATTAAAAGTATATAACGATAATATTACAATGTTATCAACAGATACTGATAAAATGCATTTAGTAATAACACCGGAGAACGCTACAGAAAAACAGATTAGTTGGACAAGTAGTAATCCAAAAGTAGCGACAGTAGATCAAGAAGGAAATATAAAAGCTGTATCAAAAGGTGAGACAACAATCACTGCAACAGCACCAAGTGGAGTAAAAGCAACTGGTAAAGTTACTGTTAAACATAATATATTAATAATTGGTGACAGCCACACATATAGGCCAGAAGGAGCTTATTCAAAACACCGAATTGCTACTCAATTTTTAAGAATGGTTTATGAAGGTGGATATATTGATGAAAAAGTAGTAACATCAACACACTTACAATATAGTAAACCAGTGTACATTGAGGATATAGGAAAAAATAAGACTGCGACAGTAATCGACAGTAGTGAAGCAACAATAGCAGTAATTAATGGTACATCTCTTATTCATAAAATGGGAATCTTAGATGAAGCTATAAACCAAGAAAGATATGATATAGTAATTATTGAAGAAGGAAAAACCAGAGTTTTAACAAATGATATAGAAAATATGACTACAGGAATAAATTGGGTGTTTTCAAATTTGAAATCTTTTAATGGTGTTGTATACTTTAGAACAAACTGGCCAAATGATAATAGTGATATAAGCAGTTATGAGAATGATGTTAATGCTATGGTAACTAATATGACCAATATGGCTAGAAATTATAATGGTATCATTATTCTTGATGGGAAGGCTGCATTAGAAGCAAAAAAAGCAGGAATAAACATTTTTAATATCAACGATAATAGTCATTTTAATACAAATGGTGCGTATCTTGTAGCTTTATGTATGTATGCAAAAGTGTTTAATGAAGATCCAAGAAATGTTACTTGGCATGATTATATTGATGATATTAATATTGTTAATACATTAAAAAATATTGCTTATAATACGTGTTATAAGTAGGTTTTTAAAACGAATGATAATTTATTAGATAGTCAATACGTTGTGTATTGACTATTTTCTAAAATGATTAACTGTAAAGTAGATAATTTATAGTTAAAGATATATTATATTATTATGATATTTGGTAATATTAGTGTGGTGAATGATATGAAAAATAGGCTTTCTAAAATAACTTATGAAAACCCAGGTGTTGAAATACTTACTATCGAAGATGTACCATATTATGAAAAAAATATATTAAAATTGCATTGTTCAATGTATCAAATAAAATCAGATGGATTTGGATATGAAGATGTAGATTTATACTTTATTACAAAAGACGATGGAGAAACATGGGAATTAGATAATTAAAGAGTTCGGAAGAATAAGATATTATGATTAGTATCAGTTGCCGATAAATAATAAATAAAAGAATTATATATAGAATTTAACTAATGGATGTTTGATT
>CADCFX010000003.1 GCA_902800945.1 uncultured Erysipelotrichaceae bacterium
CCAAACAAATCTATTAATACATTTAATCTGTTATTCTCTAAATCAATATTATCTACAACACCATTCATTCCCTTAAATGGTCCTTCAATAATAGTCACTTTAGTACCAACTGCCATATCATTTTCGATATTAACTCTACTCATTCCCATAGTAGCTAATATTCTATCTATTTCTTGAGGCATCAATGGTGTAGGTTTAGCTTTATGTCCAGATGATCCAATAAAACCTGTAACCCCTGGAGTATTACGTACTATATACCATGCTTCATCTGACATTATCATCTCTACCAATACATATCCAGGGAACATCTTTTTAACTTTTTCTTTTTTTACCCCGTCTTTAATTTCAACCTCTGTTGTTTCAGGAATTATTACTCTAAAGATATTATCTTGCATTCCCATAGAAACAGCGCGAGATTCCAATTTCTCTTTTACTTTTGCTTCATGCCCACTATAAGTGTTAACTACATACCATTCTTTTTCCATTATACAAACAATCCCTTCAAGAATACTTTTAGCCAAGCCATAAACAACATTAAGGCCTCAAAGAATAAAACCAAAAATATACACATTACAAGCACTGCAATTGTAGATTTCAATATAGTTCCAGCAGAAGGCCATACAACCTGCTTCATTTCTTTTCTAATTCCTTTTATAAGACCTTCTTTTTTCTTCTTTTCCTTTTTTTCTTTCTTTTCAGCTTTTTCTACATTTTCTTTCTTTTCAGCTTTTTCTACATTTTCTTTTTTTTCTTCTTTATCTATAGTTTCTTCTATCTTTTTTTCCGCTATTTTCTTTTCTTTAGTCTCGGAAATTGTTGCGTCTTTTACTTCTTTTTTTGCTCTTGCCATAAGCCCACCTCTAATATTTTTTTGTATTTAAAAAAACACCTTTTTGTGTTTCAAGTAGAATATACTATAAAACCCCTAAAAAAGCAAGTGTTTTTTATATACTTATAACCCTATTCAATAATTTTTTTTATTTTACTCTTAATTCTTTGCATTGCATTATCAATTTGTTTAGGTTCTCTTCCTAATACAATTGCAATCTCGTTATACTTAAGCCCCTTAATCATATATTCATATACATCATATTCCTTTTTTGATAAAGAAGCTTTTATTTTAGCATTCAACTCCATGTATCCTTCTTCATTTAACATCTTAAATAATGGATCATTAAGCGAATTATCACTTATTGTTTCCATTAAAGGTAATGTCGCTTTATCATAAACATATTCTAAAGACAAAGATTCCGAATGCATTCTCGACTTTTTATTATTAACGCTTCTTATGGCGTATTGCAATCTCCTATCAACGCACAATGTAATAAACGAAGGCAGTGAAGCCGCCTTATCCTCACGATAATTAACTATTGCATCAGAAAAACCAACTAAAGCATCTTGAAACAAATCGTTATAATCATATCCTAATATATTAGCAATATTACTATATTTTTTTAGTTCTATATCAATAATATATCTATACTTATCGAATAAAATATCTTTAGCTTCTTCAGAGCTTTCCCTCATCATCAATACCAATTCTTGATCATTATAGTCTTCATACTTCATTTTTTACCTATTCACTATTCCATATACTATTATTCCTGCTGCCACAGATGCATTCAAAGAATTAATCTTTCCATATTGAGGAATTGATACAATTTCATCACAAGCTTCACGAACTAATCTGGCCATACCTTTTCCTTCATTACCTATAACAAGCAATACTTTTTCCGAAAAATCCAAATCTTTATAATTATGACCATTCATATCTGCACCATATACAAAAAAACCATTCTTCTTAAAATCATCTATGGTTTTATTAAGATTATTAACCATAGCTATATTAACATGTTCTAATGCTCCGGCACTTGTTTTCATAACCGTCGAATTAACTGACACACCCCTATCTTTAGGAATGATTATCGAATAAACTCCTGCCGCTTCACAAGTTCTAATTATAGCACCAAAATTATGAGGGTCCTCCAAATGATCCAACATTATAACTAACTTATCAGAATACATACCTTTATAATCTTTATATTCATAATCATTAGTTACAACTATAATACCCTGGTGTTTACCATCAACCATTTTATCCATCGTTTTATTTTCTGTAACTGTATAACTAATCTTGTTTTCCTTAATAAAACTTATTATTTCTTTATCATTAAAACTCTTAGACAAATATACCTTTTTTATAGAACTAATATCACTTTTTAACTCATTAAATACATTTTTACCATATACCTTCATATTATTCTCCTAAAATAAATTTCATTATTTCTTCTATTCTATTATCTTTATTATCAAAATGTAGCTTTCCTATTAACGCCTCCAACCCCGTCGCAAATCTATAAGTAATTATATCTGTACTTTTGCTTTTAGTCCCTTTAGCATTTCTTCCCCATTTAACTATTTCCAATTCTTCATCTGTTAAGAAATTAGAATTTATCAATCGCTCCAAATGACTTCTTTGACTCTTGGCACTAACATATTTCAAACTACTTTGTTGTAACTCCCCAACTTTCGTAATTCCTTTCTTTACCAAATATTCTCTAACATACATTTCATATATAGTATCACCCATATATGCACAAACCAAAGGTCCATACATAATTACCACCCATAGCTAATTTATCATAAATCACGAAAAAAGCAAGTTCCTTTTACTCGCTTTTGCTTTTATTACTTTTGCTTTTTTTATCCTTTTTTCTAGTCGATTTCTTCGAGGCGCTTTTTTCAATTGATTTAGCATCTATTTTTTCTGTTTCCTTAACTATTTCTTTTTCCTTTTTCTCTGTTTGAGCTTTCTCTTTCTTTATTTTCTCACCATTAGTTTTCTTATTAATAGATTTCCTTTTGGACTCTTTTACAACATCTTTTCTAGAAGACAGTATTACAAAGAAAACCAAACCGCAGACAAATAAAGCTGCCGAAACAACCTGGGCTATTTTTATAGCGCCTAAAGTAAGAGAATCGGTTCGCAAAGATTCTATAAAAAATCTTCCTAATGAATAAAACATCAGATATAAACAAGTTAACTGTCCCATCCTCCTATTTTTATAAAACTTTCTTACAGCCCACAAAACTACAAAACCTAATATACACCACAAAAATTCATAATAGAAAGTCGGATGATAGTAAATACCCCCGATTTTCATTCCTTTAACTACAAAACTCGGTATTATTTTTAAAGCTTTTAGATTCGCCATAGTAGTAACAGGTCCATGAGCTTCACTGTTAAAGAAGTTCCCCCATCTTCCTATAGCCTGCCCTAATATTAATGACGGAACAACTAAATCTGTTAAAGATAATACTTTTACTTTTTTTGTTTTTGAAAAAATATAAATAGTTAAAAGACCCGCAATTATTCCTCCATGAATAGCCAAACCACCATTCCAAAGTCTAAAAACTTCTAAAAAATCATTTTGATATAAATTTAAATTAAATAATACATAATATAATCTTGCCCCTAATATTCCAAATATGACCGTATAGAACCCCATATCAAATATTAAATCCTTATCAATTTTCTCTCTTTTTCCTTCTACTAAAGCCAATATAAAACCTATAATAACTGCCATCAATATAAAGAAAGAATACCATTTAAATTCGATTTTACCAATATTAAACATAACCGGATTCATTTAGCCATCTCCTTCTCAAGTAAACGTATTATACCACAATAAAAAAATTATAAAAACAAAAAAAGAGAAGTTCCCTTCTCATTAACAACAAAATATTTTTTTATTACTTAATTCCATGAGCTTCTTGATGTAAGGCACCATCTGCAAAACTTGCTAAGCTTTCATTTTCTTTAATTCCCCAATTTAAAGAAGTCCATGTACGTTCATATGAATCTTCATATATACCAAAAAGTGTATAATACTTCTTACGTAATAACAACTCTTCATTAACACCAGATTCTTTATATTTTTTATCCAATCTATCTAAAATATTACTAATGATTTTATATTTTTTGCACAAATAAGCATATTTTTCTGGTGTCATCTCTGAAGTATAACATCTATAATCATATAATTCCCTTTCACAATACTTAATTAAAATAGCATCAGCATATTCTTTTAATCCTACATTTTCTTTAATTCTACAGTTTGATACTTTCCAATCACATTCTAGTCTCTTTTCAAAAATACTAAACAAAAAATCATATTCTATACGTCTTAATAACTCTTCACTAGCCCCTTGTTTTCTATACAAATTCAGTTTGACAGCTATAAAAGGACGAAAAAAACTAAAATGTCTTATTAAATATCCATACTTGTCTGTTGTCATCCCTGAAGTAACACTTCTATACTTATTCAATAATTCAGCAAAACAATTTTGTTTTTCACTATTATTAACCAATCTAACCACCCCTTAGATATTCTATATTATATCACTTTTATCTAAAAACCCAAAATTTTACTTAAAATAAGCTAAAAAATCAAATATCATATTCTAAAATATCATCATGTCCACAATAGAAATCCAAAAAATCTGTATTATCATCATATCCTACGATATTATAATGTAAAGCCTTTATAGTTCCCGAATGTGACACTATCAAAATAGTTTCATCCGAATACATAGTCTTTAATAACTCCAGAAACTCTTTTGTCCTAGCAAGCAATTGAAAATAGTTTTCTACTCCATCTACATCCATATTCTCATTAACAGTCCAAAAACTTCTAGCCTTAATACTACTAACAGGAGCACCCTCAAATCTTCCAACATCTCTTTCCGTTATCAGATCATTAATTACAATATCACAACGCCCATCAACAATAATGTTCGCCGTTTCCTTCGCCCTTATTAATGGAGAGCAATAACAAATGTCAAATTTTACATCTTTTAATTTTTTGGCATTACGTTTCGCGTCTTTAATTCCCACATCACAAAGAGGCACGTCTATTCTTCCTTGAATTAATCTATCAGTATTCCACTTTGTCCTACCATGTCTAACTAAATACAACTTCACACAATCACCATCTTATCTTTTTTCAATCCCCTTTAGAAGAGAAACAAGTTTTTTAAAGCCGGCCGGGTATTTTGTAACACCACTCTTATGGTAATACACCTCATTCTCATCATAAAACGATATTCTCCATAACAACCCCATCGGAGGATGATCTCCAGACTTATCAGGCCAATAATCATATTCGTCAATATGTTCATATTCCCAAATCTTTTCTTCTATTTCAGCAATTTTCTTTTCATCAATAGAAACCATATATATTATTCCATCCACATCAATTACTTTTTCTTCAAGATTGAAAATAATATAATTTCTATCCTCATAATCCAATTCCACTCTTTTAATATGACTCTTTTCCTTATATTTTTTTTCTATATCTAATTCTGCTTTCATTTAAACCTCACAATACACCTTTTAAAAATTGGCCAGTATAACTCTCTTTAACTTTAGCAACAGCTTCTGGAGTACCAGTAGTAACAACTTCTCCGCCACCAGTACCACCTTCCGGACCCAAATCTATAATATAATCTGCGACTTTAATAACATCTAAATTATGTTCTATAACGACAACCGTATCCCCGTTGTTAACAATCCTCTGTAAAATCATTAACAATTTCTTTATATCATCACTATGTAAACCAGTTGTCGGCTCATCTAATATAAAAACACTTTTGCCAGTAGCTTTCTTTTGCAACTCTTTAGCAAGTTTTACCCGACCAGCTTCTCCTCCAGACAAAGTAGGTGCAGATTGCCCAAGCTCTATATATGATAATCCAACATCCATCATAACTTGTAGCTTGTTCTTAACCTTAGGAATACTATCAAAAAAATCTAACGCCTCACTAACTCTCATATTCAACACTTCTGATATATTTTTATCTTTAAACTTTACATCTAACGTTTCCCTATTATACCTAGTTCCATGACATACCTCACAAGGAACATAAACATCTGGCAAAAAGTTCATTTCAATTCTTTTCACACCATCTCCATAACAGGCCTCACAACGGCCACCTTTAACATTAAATGAAAATCTATTTTTGCCATAACCGCGCACCTTTGATTCTTTCATTTCTGCAAAAACATCTCTAATATCATCAAAAACCCCTACATAAGTAGCCGGATTACTCCTAGGTGTTCTTCCAATCGGATCTTGAGTAATATGGACAACCTTATCAACATTATCTAATCCTTTAATATCTTTACATTGACCAACTACTACTTTAGATTTGTAGATATTCTTAGTAAGAGCATTATACAAAATATCATTGACCAAAGTTGATTTACCACTACCAGATACACCTGTTACACAAGTAAAAGTTCCTAAAGGAATCTTAACATTGATATTCTTTAAATTATGTTCTTTAGCTCCCTTTATCTCAATGAACAAACCATTTCCCTTTCTTCTTTTCTTTGGCACATCAATTTTTTCTTTACCAGTTAAATATTTTCCCGTTAATGAATTGGGGTTTTTCATTACTTCTCCAGGGGTGCCAGCAGCCATTACTTCTCCACCTTCATTACCTGCTCCAGGACCAATATCAACCAAATAATCAGCAGCTAACATAGTATCCGTATCATGTTCAACCACTATCAATGTATTCCCCAAATCTCTCATCTCTTTTAAAGAATTAATAAGTTTTTGATTATCTCTCTGATGTAATCCTATACTAGGCTCATCTAATACATACAATACCCCAGATAGTTTACTACCTATCTGCGTTGCCAATCTTATTCGTTGAGCTTCACCTCCAGATAACGTTCCTGCTGCTCTATCCAAGGTAATATATCCCAATCCAACATTGTTCAAAAACTCTAATCTATTAGCAATCTCTCTAATTAGCAACTCGCTTATTTTTCTTTCTTCAACATTCAACTTCAAATTATTAATAAAACCATATAACTCACTAATACTCATAGCTGTCATATCATATATATTCTTTTTATTAATAAAGACATTTAAAACTTCATTTCTCAACCTGGTACCATTACATAAAGAACATTTTTGTTCATACATAAAATTCTCTATCCATTCCCTTACCCACGCAGCTGTAGTTTCAACATATCTTCGTTCTAAATTAGTAATAATACCTTCAAAATAATCCGTCTTAGTTCGTATATTTCCTCCTCTAGAAACATATTTAAAATCCAGTATATCATCCGATCCATACAATATCTTTTCCATTTTTTCTCTTGGTATCTTCTTTACTGGCATATCTAAATCTATATCATAATAATCTGCCGTCGTTTCTACTTCTGTAAATAATATATTCTGATCTTGTGTTAAAGTTTTTATCGCCCCTTCTCTTATGCTCTTATTCTTATCCGGAATAAGTAAATCCTCACTTATTTTCATTTTTAAACCCAAGCCATTACATTCTGGACATGCTCCAAAAGGCGAATTAAACGAAAACATTCTCGTCTCTAGTTTAGGTATAGAATAATTACAATGAATACAAGCATAATTTTCACTCATCAAAAATTCATCTTCACCCACCACATTAAACAACACTAATCCATTAGCTAGTTGAGAGCTATTCTCTATAGATTCAAATATTCTACTTCTTTCTTCTGGCTTAACCATTACTCTATCAACTATAACTTCAATATTATCCTTTTTATTCTTTTCAAGTTTAATATCTTCAGATAAATCTCTTATTTCTCCATTTACTCTTACTCTAGTATAACCTTTTTTTCTTAAGTCTTCTAAAACATCCTGATGCGATCCCTTCTCGCCACGTATAATGGGGGCCATAATTTCAATTTTAGTTCTCTCTGGATAATTCATAATCTTATTGGTCATTTCTTCTATACTTTGACTAGAAATAGGCTCATGATGGTTAGGACAATAAGGAACGCCAATCCTGGCATATAACAAACGCAAATAATCATAAATCTCTGTAACAGTTCCAACTGTACTACGTGGATTATTATTAGTACTCTTTTGATCGATACTAATACTTGGGCTTAATCCCTCAATACTATCTACATCAGGTTTACTAGTTCCTCCCAAAAATTGTCTAGCATAACTAGATAAGCTTTCTACATACCTTCTTTGCCCTTCAGCATAAATAGTATCAAAGGCTAAACTACTTTTACCACTACCAGAAACACCAGTCATAACTACTAGTGAATTTTTAGGCAGTTCCAAATCAATATTCTTTAAATTATTCTCACGAGCACCCTTAATAATTATCTTATCCATAAATATCTCTCCAAGCCCTAATATTATAATATGATAACTTTTGTTCGTCAACAAGTCACAATTCCTTGAAAAATAGAAAAAGATAGTTTTATTAACCTATAAAATGATAAATATTAACTATCTTTCATAAACCATAAATCCTTTATTCACCAATTATAAATGAGCTCCACCCCTATCCATATTACCATCAAAACCAGCTTCTGGTTCTAAATCAATAACCGAATCAGAGTATTCCCAATTTCCTAGAGTTTGCCGCTCATTTAGATATCTTTCATTAAATTTTACATATAAAGCTTTAGAATTAAAGGGTATTATAATATTTGAATCTTTTTCATCATAAAAATAATCAGCATCTAAGATGACTAACTCGCCTGCTTTTAATATTATATTTCCCCTTTTGGGATCTAAACCCAAAACCTCATCAGACGGATTCAAATCCCTTTTCCAATGAATTATATTATCTCTTTTTAAACGACCAACATTTCGTGATTGCACATCAGTCCACACAATACCTAAATTCCGCAAATTCCGAAACAATTGATATAAATCCTCTTCCGAAACCATTATATTGGTTTCGACACATTCTGTGGCTTCAATAAAGCATTCTTTTGCACCAACTACTAAAGATTTTCGAATAATTGGAGCCACTATATATGGATTATTGGGAAATCTTTTCGTCCTTCTATTGCCAACCTTAATAACCTTTTCTCCAATTATTAATACACGAGAATATCCCCCCCGGTTAAAAGTAATATCCGAAAATTTCTCTCCCTCATTATTCACCACATCTAATATAGCTAATCTAATTATTCCTTGTATAGTTGGATCATCTGCTCCTAAAAGAGGAGACAATTCACAAAATATAGAATTAATAGCCTTCTCTTCATGTGAATCAATATAATTCTTAACTTTAGCATACGCCAAAGAATCATCACTAACAAAGTTCATTAATGAGTATAAATTAACAACATTTTCCATAAAGCATTCAATATTATCGATTATTTTTTGTTTATTATTTCCTTTATACACAATAGAATTTAAAGGCATAACACATTTATACTCAGCTAATAAATATAAAAAGTCCATTTGATTAGCCTCATTAAGTCTATTTAATAAGTATTCATAAGACATACTATCTAAGCGCCTCATTGCTAATACTTCTAATATTTCATGATCAAAAAGTCTATCAATATCATCAGACCTATCATCTAAGTTTTCACAAATAGCTTCAATTATCCCAAGTATTCCATCGTTATAGGGATATTTCCTCAACCCATCTCTAAACTTCCCTTTAAAACCTGTCTTTTTCATCAAGATTTTAGAATGCAAAAGAAGAATATCATTATTAGAATCAACTATGAACGGGAGTATTTCGTCTAAAAGATCAACTACTATTTGAGCGTTTCGTTCTTTAAGGAATGATCCGTCTAATAAATGCCGAATATAATAGCTCAGTTCATAAAATTCCTCATAAAAATCCGTTGAACCACTTTTTCTAATTTCATTAGCTTCTTTTATTAGTAACAATAGTTTATTCTTTTTCATACGTTTTCCCCAACTATCTCATTATCATTATACTATATTCTCTAAAAGAATTAAAATCATCATTTATTAATAGACTTTAATCACACCTAAAAATCACCTTATTCATTAAGGTGATTTTTCATCATTCAACATTAATAAAGCACTAATCACTCAACTTATCTTTCCAAGATGTCCCAACTTCACCACGATCATACACACAACTAGTAGCATCAAAAACAGCGTCAAACAATTCTTTAGTACCAACACTCGTCTTCTTATAATTAGCTATATTGTTCCTTTTTATTCCTATACTTTGCCCCTCATCATATGAATCTATATTTGCCCCTATATACATAAATTCCCAATTAGTATGTTCCTGAATCATTTTAATTACACTAGCCCTATCATATTCCCTAGAAGCATTTTCTAAACCATCAGTTGTAATAATAAACAATACCTTATTATTAACATTATTCTTAAAAGTATTAATAGTTTTACCTATTGCATCATACAAAGCTGTACACCCTCTACAAAAATACTCCTTATTAGTTATCTTAGCAATTTTTTGTATATCTTCTCTCATTCTTAACACTTCATATTGATCATCAAATAGTATTGTCGTTATTTTGGTATTATAACCATTATTTTTTAATTTTGCTAAATAACTATTATATCCCCCTATCGTATCCTCTTCCATTCCGCTCATAGAACCACTTCTATCAAGCAAGAATATTACATCCATTTCTTTGTTTTTCTTATTTTTCATTCTATTTTCCTCTCTTTCTGCTATAATAATACTTAATAATTTTGATCGTTTGGTCGCTTAAAAGGAGACATTTTCATGAGTATTAAAGAAAAACTAGCCCAATACATTAATGAAAACTTAGAAAACAATTTTGAAGGAATTATATACGATATCGACGAATCGTGTTTATCAGAAACCAGTTTCAAAAAGTGCGAACAAGAAACCTCACTACAAAAAAAAAGACTAAACACAATTGGCTACTCCTCGGCTAGAAAAAACAATATTAGTCTTGATAAATTTATTAATGAAAACAAAGAAGACAATAAATTTCAAAAATTATTATTTAAATATATTGATGACCGCAATTTAAAAGATAGTGATGTTTATAACAAAGTAAATATTGACAGAAGATTATTTTCTAAAATAAGAAATGATATCAATTATCATCCTAGTAAAGAAACCATAGTCCTCCTCGCAATTGCCTTAGAATTAAGCGAAGATGAATTGCTAGATTTACTGAGAAGCGCAGAGTACTCATTGCCCAACAATGATGTTGCTAATCTAATAATTAGATTTTGTTTTCAAGAGAAAATATATAACATAAATACAATCAATGAACTACTATACGATTATAATTGTAAAGCAATTATTTAGTAATTCTCATATATACTCTACTAGTATCCTTTCCTCTAAACAAATCATATTGAAATAATAAAATCGTAATATTAGAGATTACCAAAATACCATCTGTTAAAGCTCCAGCATAAGACCCTATTAATAAACAATAAACAACCCAAATAGTGTAAGAAATAGTAGCTCCCCAAACTACTACTTTTTTATTCTTCGTAAGGGAATAACCATCTACAACACTAGCAACCAGAGGTAATAAATCGACAAAACTTCTATATGTAACTCCTGTACATATAGAAAATACAATAACACTACCCCAAAAAACATACTGGTCCTTATCTGTCCTAAAATAAAGATAATCTCTAACCACTTCAAAAAAACAGATAACAAGCCCACTATATGCACCCAAAAAAAAGTAATGAAGGCAATAAAAAATAGTTGAGAAAACTTGAAATACTAAAATACGATTAGTATCTTTCCTATAATAACTTAAAACTAATAACCCCCATGCCAACAAATCCAACAATTGTATTAAAACAAAACGCCAATTCATTCTATCTACTTCCTATATTATATCTTACCACAAAAAACATCAGAAAAAAAGGATGTCAAGCACAGCTTCATCCTTTCTAGAATACTCATTTTCTTAATAAAGCCCTAATATTTCTTTCGTATTTAGTCTTCTCTTTAAAGCTTTTAGCATTGCGTAAATTATTATATTCATTAATAATCTTAAATTTAGTCTCATCGTCCAAATCCATTTGTCTTACTTCTTCTATTTTTGCATCTATATTATCTTCTTTATCCCCGTTCATTAAGACGATATCTCCAAAGCTATTACTTAGTCCTAGAGCAAACAAAACATTGTCATCATTAGAATCAGTTAAATCTTCTCTCTTTTTTAACAGAGCCACTATTATCCCCCTCCTTTATGCCGCCATTTTCAAAAATTGGCTACCATTTAATCCTTTATCAAGCATTTCATTACTAGACTCTATAAAGTACATTAAATCATTTTTCGAAATAACAAGTTTAAGAATATTCATTCCCATCTCCTTATTATTAATCTCAACATAAATATTATCTCCTAAAAGATAAATGCGTCCATCCTCTATAGCTGCACCTATTAAATCCATTATTTTGTTTGCATCAAACGCCAAGTCCATAGGTAAAACACTTCTTTCATAATGAATTATATTCTGTTTCGTATTTCTCCTCCGGTTTAATTCTTCTTGCTCTTTTGAACGCTCAACAAAAACTCTTATCCCTTTTTTTATTTTCTCATAGAAATCATTTACTTCCGCGCTTTTACCCTCGCCACGAGAAATATTACAAGAAACAATGTCTCCTTTTATAGCCCTTCTCAAATCTACTAATTCCTCATTAAATCTAGGAGAATTAATCTCTTTTATTATTTGACGTAATTCAATATAATTATTTACTAGATTCTGATCAACATAATTTTTTATTCTAATTTTGCTTAAATATAAACTTCCGTAATCAACATCCATATTAAGCAAAATATACATATACATCTTAAACAAAGCCGCTATACACATATCAACGTTTACTAAACTACTAATCTCCTCATATGATTTTTGCCCATTTAATAAAACTATTAAACGACTAAGATTCACATTGGCTTCAATACTCGCAACTTCATCTTCAATAATCCAACCTTTAATCATTTCCTTCTGCTCTACTAAAGACTTATCATAAAAATCTCCCTTTTTAGCCTTTTCTAGAAACATTATATAATTATTAAAATCATATTTTGCTACAGACGCCTTCACTCTTTTAGGGATATTCCGAAAAAGAGTTTCAGCTATCTCATCAGATTTAATAGAACTCTTATCTATCAACATGCCCTTTGTATTTCTAACCGCCCGATTATAATTATCATCTAATTTACTCTGATTCCCAGACATTCGAACCAAAAACATTTTAGTATGATATAAATAATTCAGCAAACTATTCTCATCATGAATATCCATTTCTGCATTTTTATTGAACAAAAAAACTCTTAAAAAAGTATTCTTCTTAGACATAGCTGCCAAATTATACAACCATAAAGAACTAACAATAGCTCTAACACCATTCGCCTTAATAATAACATTATTATCACCATCAAAAGTATAAGAACCATTTTTTAAAGAATCTATTATATCATTATATATTTTTCTATTATTCGTATTACCACTAGTATTTAAAATTTGAATGCCCCCAATTATTTCTTCTAAATCTTTACCATTAAAATTAGGATTTAAAGATACTATGCTATTAATTGAAACTAAATTAAATAGATTTATTCTAGCATGTAAAAACTCTTCTTCCGATTCAAACTCATCTGCACCCAAATCAGAAATATTCCCTTTGTTATACAAATAGTATAATAGAGTTTCAACCGCTCTATTAGCATCTAGCATTGCTCTAGCATTCATATCTTCACCTCCTAACTCCTACACTACATTATATCAAAACATAATTATCTATTTCACCAAATCCGACATGTACTTGACATTAGATTCAACAATAATTCTCATATATTCTTTAATATAATTATTAACATCATCTATATAATTTTTACAATCTTTATCATAAGAGAATTCCTCTGTTACCAAGTCCCCTCTCTTATAATCATCAATTTGATATATACACTTTTTATTACCATTTTTTAATTTTAGAATAGGATATTCTTTTCCAATACTAAGATTGTATTCATCGGTACTTATATATAATTCTTGCTCTTTTATATTCATCGAATACTTAACATTTTTCTCCCTTAATGTACACATATCCTCTATACATGTATATCCCATACTATCTAAATATCTATTCAACAAATTCTTATCACTCATATATATTTTACTATAATATAAATAACCAAATAATAACACAATAGATAACACCATTATTAATATAACAACTTTCTTTTTCATACAAACACCTATTCTATAAATATTATAAATAAAACTTAGTAATAATGCAATTTATATTCCTTGTTTTTTCCATACATTTTATTTATAATAAAACCAATAAGGAGTGTTATTATGTACTTAAATAACAAGGTTTTAGTTGGGAAAACTAAAGACAACAAAGAATTATCAATCTTATTAGACAAAGCTAATCGTCACGGCATTATCACCGGAGCATCAGGTAGTGGTAAAACTATCAGTTTAAAAGTAATGGCTGAAAGCTTCTCTGATGCTGGCGTACCAGTCTTCTTCGCCGATGTTAAAGGAGATCTTGGCGGATGTGCCGTTGCTGGAGAAGAAAGTGAAAGCTTAAGAGAGAGAATTGAAAAACTAAAACTAGAAGGATTTGATTACAAAGAATATCCTGTTCGTTTTTGGGATATTTACGGAAAAATGGGCCATCCAATCAGAGCCAAAATAAGTGATGTAGGATCTTCAATTCTTGCTATGATGTTAGGACTTACAGAAGTTCAAGAAGGAGTACTAGAAATAGTATTTAGAGTTGCTGCTGATGAAGGATATGAACTTGATGATCTTAAAGATTTAAAAAGCGTTTTATATTATGTTGGCAATCATGCCAAAGAATATACAGTTAAATATGGTAATATCACCTCACAAAGTGTTGGGGTTATTCAAAGATGTATACTTACACTAGAAAAACAAGGTGGCGACAATTTCTTTGGAAAGCCAGCCTTAGATATTAATGATTTTATTCAAAACGCTAATGATGGAAGAGGCGTAATAAATATATTACATGCTGTAGAACTATTTAATTCTCCAGATTTATATGCTTCATTCTTATTATGGCTACTAACTGAATTGTTTAATGACATGCCAGAAGTTGGCGATTTAGATAAACCTAAATTAGTCTTCTTCTTTGATGAAGCACACTTATTATTTAATGGCATGCCAAACTATCGTTTAAAACAAATTACTCAAGTAGTAAAACTAATTCGTTCAAGAGGAATCGGCTTATACTTCGTATCTCAAAGTCCATCTGATATTCCTGATGAAATCTCTGCTCAATTAGGTAATAGAATTCAACACGCCTTAAGAGCATATACTCCAGCCGAACAAAGAAATGTTAAAGCTGCTGCTGATTCACTTCGTACAAATCCAAAATTCAATACAGCTGAAGCTATTCTAGCATTAGGAACAGGCGAAGCTTTAGTTAGTTTCCAAAATGAAAATGGGGAACCTGAAATTGTTGAAAAAGCAACTATTCTTCCACCACAAAGTAAAATGGGAACTATCGATGAAATGTCTTATAACAAAATAATTAATTCTAGCCCATTATGTGGAAAATACGAAGAACCTATTGAAGATGAATCTGCTTATGAAATAATAACTTTAAAAATAGAAGAAGAAGAAAAAGCTAAAGAAGAAGAAAAGCTACAAAAAGAACAAGAGAAAAAAGAAGCGGCTCTAAAAAGAGAAGAAGAAAAAAAGAAAAAAGAAGCTGAAAGAGCTGAAAAACAAACTGCAGGTTATCGTTTAAAGAAAAAAATAGTAAATAGTACAGAGAATAAACTAATCAATAAAGGACTTAATGCTATATTAAAAAAACTATTTAAATAATAAAAAGGAACTATCAATCAAGATAGTTCCTTTTATAGTTGTCTCTTATTATTTCATCTTTATTAATTATCAAATATACAATATTCAATATATTTATTACTAACATAACTATATATTCTATTAATACAATTAATAGTTTACTATCATATACTTTAATAACTAAAAATCCCATAAATAGTATTACTAAAATATTAACTATATTAAAAATAAGAGTTATTTTAAAATTTGAATGAATTAGTATTCCCAACCCACTAACTACTAAGCCTATAAACGGAAATATCCATCCGACAAAAAGAGACATTAACATAATTGAAGAAAATCTATCAGAAACATTAACAAAATGCAACAATATCAAAAGACCAATTCCAAATACAATATTAGAAAAGCCTATTATTTTTCTAAAAGTATTCATCACTTTAGTTTTGGAAGCTCCATAATTTCTTCCGCCCCTTCCACAATATTTATATTGCTTATTCTAAGCATGTCCCTAAAAGATATTTCTAAATAAAATGCATTATCTGTCTTTACGTAGTCTTCAATTATTATAATATTATCCAATAAATCATTATTATTATTTGTCTTCAAGTAAAAACCTGAATGACATATAGAACTTACCATATGCCTTATAATAGAATGATTATAATTATAAGCATCCAAATCTCTGTATTTTACTTTTTTTTCAAATCTCACATTCTCTAACTCTTTTTGATAACTAACAATACCAGCCTCTAAATTAGATATATCTATACTAATTCTATTTATATTACTTACACACAGTTCTAATTCTTTGTGATATTTATCTTGACCCAAATTCTCTTTAGAAATGCTTTGTCTCTCAAATTTATACTTGTCTAATTCTTCGTTTCTATTCCTTATTTCTTCCTTCAATCTAATAATCTCATTTTTTATTTGGGCCTCTTCTTCCATATCTATTAAGTTCATATACTCGGGCTTAATATTAGAAAAATCCAACAAACTATAATCTATATCTTCATCATGAATATAAGCTATCATAAATTTCAATATTATTAGCATCAGAAGAATCTGTATATCTCGACGTTTTCCATCCCATTTCAAATCGCTATATGTAGATCCCTTCTCCGCCCTCTTAAGCAAATCTATTAAAAAGCCAACCGAGTCTATATAAGAATTAATATGTTCTAGAATTGTTGAATAATTGCTTAAATGCCAAATAACATTTTCTATTGTTCTAGTCTGCTTATTAACACTAAAATCCAAAAAGTTATAATTTATAAAACCTTTTATTCTATCCAAATAGCTTTCATCTAATTCGGATAATTTTTTTGTTTCTTCCTCTAACAATAATCCTTGCTTATGACACTCATTCTTCAGTAAATTATAAAATATTAAATATGCCTCTTCACTTTCTAAACCATATTTAAACTGTTTTAAATGCTTAAAATAATTATTAGCAGCATTTTTAATAATCAAAATTCCATTCTCTCGTATCTTTCTATTCTGCTCAGTTCCTTCAACATCTATCCTATAATACGTAAAACCATTAAAAAATTCATCTAAATCATCAATCCTATTACATTTCTTAATATCTTTACTAGGTATAGTATAACTAATAGCAACTCCCTTTTTTCCTTCTCCAGGATTATTATTATCAAATAGCATTACCAAATATGCCAATAACCATCTAGCATCCACATAAAAATCATTATCAAATATTAACCTATTATCTTCTTTATTATATAAATATCTATTATTAGTAAATAAATCTTTAAGCTTAATAATCAATTCCATTTCATTTTTCGCATTTATATTACTTATTTGACTAATATCTAGCTCTCTTATAATAGATTCATCATTTAACTTATTGCTAACATGATATATATATCCTTCTTGCTTGTTAAAAAAAGAGTCCTCATCATTTATCAACAATTTCAAAACATATAAACTAATTACAAATTCTTGTAAGTCATCATTATGATAATAGTAAGCCGAATTACTAATAGGAAAATCTTTCCTCACGATAATATCGATTAAAGCATCTATTATTATCGCTTTATTGTTTTTATGCTTTTTAAATGCTTCATCTGCTATTATCATAAATTACCTCCTATACTTCTTCTACTTTTTCTCCTAATATTGAATATAAATAAGTATAAATTGGCTTATCACTAATTGTACTTACATATTTTTTATATCCTTTTAATTGCTCCTTATATTTTTCTTCTTCAATATTGCTAAGTTTATAATCCACAATATATATCTTATCCTCATATTCTAATAACAAATCAATAATACCATGATATGAATTTTTTCCTTCTTCATACATAAATTCATATTCTTTATATATCTTAACATTTTTAAAGTTATTAAATAAAGGGTTATTAATAAATTTTTCTACTTTTCCTATCATTATTCTATCCTCTATTAAATCATACTCAGGATTAGTAAAATCTAAAAACTCCAATATAGCATGTAATTTTTCCCCAAATCTAAGATTGTCTTTAGTATTTTTATCAATTAAACCAATAGTAGATTTAGAAAAGTGTTTATTCTCTAACAATAATGGTTCATCAACATTAATTTCTTTGACACTAAATTCATTATCATAAATACTATTCTCTTCATAACTCCTACTTATTTTATACAAATAATCTCTACTAATATTCAAATTATCAACATCAATCTCTCTATAATACTTTATTATTTTACTTTTTATAGAATTTAACATATCAGCCATAGATTGATATTTTCTTCTTACTCCCAATTCAATTGTACCATTATCTTCTAAGAACTCCTCTATCTCTACAGCATTAGGAACTAACATTATCATCTTCTCTTTAGCCCTTGTAAGTGCCACATAAAATAACCTTATCTTCTCAGATACTTCCTCCTCTAAATAATTATACTTTACAAGATACTTATACATAGTATCTTTAATTCCATTTTCAAAATACGGAGAAATAATACCATATTTATTATCAAACATAAATCTAGCTTTTAAATCACTTATATTAAATTTCTTATATAATCCACTAAAATAACAAATATGATATTCTAATCCCTTCGACTTATGTATCGTCATTATTTTAACAGAATCATTATCTGACATATCAACACTATATTTCATATCATAATCAGTCTCTAATAACTCTTTCAAATAATCATTAAAAGTATAAATATTATATCCTAATCCTCCCAGATTTTTGGCCAAATCTATTATTTTACTTATTCTAATAATACCTTCCTTAACTTCACCTACAGATATAATTTTTTTATACAAATTTGTAATAGTAATGATTCTTTCTATTATTTCTCTTATACTAAGATGATTTATATTATTAGCTATAATTCTAAAATCTTTATAAATATCCGTTTCTTTAAATGAATTATTTTTAAATGACTCAAAAATTTCCGCATCACTTATATCATATAGATAACTTCTAGCAACACTTATAAAATCATATTTAAACTGTTGGTCCAATTCATTTCTATTCATCTTAATTACCATATCAATAATGTTTTTTAATATATATATATCATATGAATTATTTAATTTATCATCTTTAAATAGTGTTAAAGGTATTCCTTTATATTCAAATATTTTTTTATACAAATCGAAATCAGTTGTCCTATCCATAAGAATTACAAAATCACTATATGTAATATCTCTCAACACTTTTTCATCTTTGTCAAAAACCTTGTATTTACTATTAACTTTACTGATAATATCCTCTGCTATAGAAAATATTTCTATCTCTTCTTTAGTATATTTACTATTTTTATCATATGAGTATTCTAGCAATTCCATATTATAATTCTGTTCGGTTTTACCTTCTTCTTCATAAGATAGATTACCAAAAACCATTCTATGAGATTCGTAATATTCTGCTCCACCAATTGCATTATCCATCAAAAAATTGAATATTTCATTTATATTATTTAACACTTCTTCTCTAGATCTGAAGTTCTTCAACAAATCTATTTTCAAGCCACCATTTGAATCAGCATAACTATCATATTTATTCCTAAAAATATAGGGATTAGCATTACGAAATCTATATATGCTCTGTTTAATATCACCCACCATATATACATTGTTATTTTCTATCATACTTATAAAACTTTCTTGTATATCATTAGTATCCTGATACTCATCTATCATTATTTGCTTAAAAGATTTTTTCAATTCTTCTCTTACCATCATATTATTCTTAAGAATATCAATTGATAATAATGCTATATCTTGAAAATCATATATTTCATTCTCTCTCTTGAATAAATGTAATCTGTTCAAATACTCTTTTATTATCTCTATTATTGTTAAGACGTATTCTTTACTACTCTCAACACCTTTTTTTATCTCATCTTCATTTCCATAAATATTAACCGTTTCTTTAAGAGTATCTATCGCCTTCTTTAACTCATCCTTATACCGTTTTGCCTCATCAGAAGATCCCTTGGGTAAATTAGGCAATCTAATACTATTCAGAATTGTTAATAACCCGTCAAGATTATCAGCTTTATGTATGTTCTCTAAAACACCTCTAACCCTCTCTTCATAATCACCTTCAACATAGTAATGTAACTTCTTTTCCTTACTCTTTATATCTAGTTTCAATCCCTTTATTATCTCTTCATACTCTTCCATGCAATTATTATAAAAATCCTCTGTAAAATAGTTATTTTTATAATTAGCCAAATAATTATCTCTATCAGACATAGAATCTATTTTATCTGCTATTCCTAATATCTCTTTTTTTAATCCTTCATCATCTTTAACACAATAATCATAAACTAATCTTCTAAATCCTTCAGTAGGATTTTCGTAATAAAAATCCATAACCTCATCCAGTATTCTTTTTTTGTTCAAATCAATAATAGATGAATCTGATATTTCTATATCCTTAGATATATTAATTAAATAATGATATTTCTTCACAACCGATAACGAAAAAGAATCAAAAGTTGTTATATATGCTTGATCAACTAATTCTAATTCTTTTGCCAAATTAGGATTATTTTTCACTCCCTCTTTTATCTTTTTCCTTATTCTTTCTTTCATTTCACCAGCAGCAGCTTTAGTAAAGGTTAGTATAAGCATTTCATTAATATGCACTCCATTATCTAAAAGACGCATAGTTCTGGCCGTTAACACAGCTGTCTTCCCAGAACCAGCTCCTGCAGATACAATAATATTTTGCCCCGATTCATTAATCGCCAATTCCTGTTCTTTCGTCCACGCCATCTTTTTCACCTCCTAACACTTCCTCAATTGTTAGTCGATTCAATTCAACTATATCTTCATTCTTTTTATAACAAATGTCTTTATAATTACAAAAAACACAACTTATATTCTTATTCTCAACTCTTTTAGGCGCAATTGCAAACGATGCTCCAAGTATACCATCGGCACCCTCATTGATTTTTTCTACAACAATATTTTCAATAGTACTCATCTCACCATCAGTTAGTACTTTACTATAAGCAGAGAAATCCCCATCCTTTTTTACTTTCATACCCTTTATAAGATTACTATCCTCATAACTACTATCCATGCTAGATAGAACATTAATATCAGCGTTGCTATACCCTTGTAATAATAGTCTCTTCCTCTTCATACCTTCATAATCATTATCATCATTATTACTCTCTTCATTATTAAGTATTTTCTGTAAATAAAAACCGGCAATCTTTACATTTTTAAATCTTTTATTATTTTTGGCCAAAAATATATAAGCCGGCAATTGCAAACCAATGCCATATGGCAACATTGTTAAATCAACATCTGCATTACCAGTTTTATAGTCAATTAAAGCAACTATAGTTTCTCCTGCTTCTTCTTTATATTTTATCTTGTCAATCACCCCTGTAAACTTAACACTGACTTTACCATCGAGAGAGACATATATTTTTTCTTCGTGCAATTCATCGTGTAAATCTGTAATCGTTTCTTGGTACTCAATAGTTTCTATTACAAATTCTAGTTCTTTTTTTAACTTAACTAAGAAAAAGAAATCTTTAGAACTTAATTTATCTTTTAACAGTTCCAATTCTTGCCCCCAAATATCATCAAATGTCCCCTCTTTATCAAAATATCTCTGTAATGTAGTATGAAACAAAATACCTATTACCTGATAAAAAGAATCTTCAAAAACATTAATCTTCAAAATTTTATCTAAATAATAACTAAAAGGACATCTAAAATACTTATCCAATGAAGAATAAGAAAGAACAACTTTATTATCAATATATTCGCATAACTCTTCTTTATCTATTCCTGTAAATTCATTATTATAAGAATTATATCCAAAACTCTTATAATAATTATCTAACATATTCATCTCCTTACTTACACTCCCATATTTATTATATAAATCCTTCAAAGAAGCTAAATATAATTTGTTATACAAATTAGAATATCTGCTAATTCTCTCATCAGACCTAATCACATCAAATCCTAGCTCTTCATTTATATTAGCTACTTTATAATCTTCACCATTATAGTATTCTTTACACGTAATTATTAGATTCTTAGTATTATTAATATACTCAATAACTTGATTTCTTTCTAATATATTCTTATCTACAGTCAAAGATATACCCAACTCTTCTTTATCATTATCACTTAAAAACTCTTCATCTTTATATACTCTAGGAATAACTCCCTGATTAAAGTTCAACATAAAAACATATTCATCATCTATAAAACCATGATCATCGCACTCTCTTACAGCATTAAGATACTCTTTATGAGGTTTTATAACCCTCTTTAAATCTGCTTTAACCAATTCTTTAATAGATATATAATCATCAAAATCAACATACTTATTAATTACTCTTACAATACTATCAAATAGTTCCTGATCCTCATCATTATTTATATACGCTCTTAATTCATCTAATACTTTTTCCATATCATTATCATATAGTTCTAAAAACTTTCTAACGAAAAAAGTCCCAAATATAGTATCCTCTGTCTTTAAATTACATCTTATATTAAACATCGGAAATACTCTTCTAATTACTTTCCTATACTCTTCATCAATATTAACTAAACAGATTCTCTTAACATCTATACCTGATTCTATTAATTCACATATTTTATTAGCAACAAACACAATTTCATCCTCTAACGTTTTCAAAACATAAATCTTGTGTTTATATTTTTTATTATTCATACTCATGAATTCAATATTATACGTTAGTTTACTCAACTCTTTAGTTTTTCCAATATCATAAAAAAGAATTCGTTTATTTCCCAAATATTTTTTAAACAAAGTATTCTCTGATAACAAACCTTCTCTTTGCAATTCGTCTTTTAATCTCTTTAAAAAATTCAGTTTACTACTTTTATATTCTTTATCATCAATATATCTGATATTATCCAAATATATTTTAGCCACATCACCTATAACGTTATACTTACTCATTACATAATAAATCGCCTTAACATCATACGAACAATAAAGCTTATTAACAAATTCTTTTAAAGTATAGATTTTTAAAGAATATAATTCTCTTTTACTAATTAATTCTCTTTTTTTATTAGTAACAATTATGTCATATGTTTCAAACATATTATCACTCCAATAACTATTCTACCACACAATACAATAAAAATAACACATCATAACAGATGTGCTATTTTTACTTACATACATGTATACCATGATGAGGAGCAGGACTACTTTCATCCAAGGCCTTAAAAGTAAAACCATTATTTAAACCATATTTAATTATTTCCTCAACAGCCTCAACTGAAAACTTCTTAATATCGTGTTGTAATACTACCGAATTATTACGCATATTACTGGTTACATTTTTTACTACTTGAGCAGTATTCTTTGCCCCTCCCGCATCCTTGCTATCTAGATTCCAATCAAAATAAACATTACCACTCTCGTTCATTGCACTTATAATATCCTGAACGGCAGTTTTATTATGACCACAATAAATAGTATTAGAGCTTCCTCCAGGAAACCTAAACAGCTTGGTCCTTTTACCTGTTTGCTGTTCAATTATATCATTCATCGCATTAAAATCTGACATATAGGCATCAACACTATCATAAATATTCCACTTGTGAGTTAAAGAATGAACAGCAATAGCATGCCCTCTCTTTGCCTCTTCGCCAATCAAATGCTGATAATTAGGAAATTGGTTAGTAACAAAGAATGTTGCTTTTACGTTGTACTTATCTAACACATCTAACAATGCTTGAGTACTTGCACCAGGTCCATCATCAAACGTCAAATAAACAACCTTATCCCCATCTTCTCGTTCCTTAACATTTATAATTCTTTCTACAGAGCTACTATTTCCGCTAGAATCAGTAGCAGAGTAAGTAACTTTATAGGCCCCAACTGTATTAACATCAACTTCTCCTATTTTCTCTATTGTTATCTGATCATCACAATTATCCTTTACATTAGCCCCCTGATCAACATAATCCAAGCCTTTAACTATCGACATTTCTTTCTTGCCATTTATAGTAACAACTGGCTTTTCATCATCATTTGGCTCCACTACAAATCTTTTACTACTTTTATTTCCCGAGCCATCTTGAACCTCTACTATTAATTCCTTTCCCTGTAATGAGGCTTTACTCTTACCAGTTATATCCCCATCTAAATTATCATTAACACTTATATCAAGTTTTAAAACTTTACCATTAGGACAAACTTTAATCTTCTCATCATTTAATACTATTTTTGGCGCTTCTAAATCCTTTACGATAATCTTTTGCTTAAGTATCAATCTTTTCTTTTTATATTTATAAATAAATTCAATCGTTTTTTCGCCAATAACTCGTGTATCAACCTTGCCCTTGATAGTAGCTTTTACTTCCCCACAGCTTATCCTACTCCCATAACAAACTATCGGAGCTTTCAAACTGTATTTATCTCCATAGTTTATTTCAACAACATCATCAAATTTATCATATCTAAACTTGGAGGTAGCTTTAGAATAAACCACAAAAGCAAGCAGAATTATCAGTATAACACCAAAAACATAAAACAAGCCTCTTATCTTGACAGATATTTTTCTACGATTATTACCATCATTCAATCGATTTTTATTAAGTTTTATTCCTACATTACTCTTACCATTATTTACCATATTAACCACTACTATTATTATAATACATAAGTTTTAAAAACGAGCAAAAAAAATACTAACTTTATATTAGTATTTTTATTCTAATCTTTCAAAATGCATTCCTGTCCATACCTGAACGGTAGTATTACCATCATACACCTTGTTCTCTGACGTACTATACCATTTACCAGGTAGCAAACTATAATAATCCCCTTCTTTAACTAGATACTTTTCCTTATTCTTAACCACATCATCACTTGTAGTTACCATCCAATATCTTTCATTGTTCTTCATTATAGGTTTCTTAATCATTTTACTGTTTACTATTAACTCATTTATGTAATCTTTAAATGATTGAATATTACCCTGATTCTTGGCTATCAACACACCAACTTCCTCGGCTCTAAAACCCTTAAACAAATAATAAGGCAATACATTTTCTACCTCTTTATAATCTACCTTTATTACCTTCCTATTCTTATCCCAAGCAATATTTTCATCAAACTTATATAAATTACTTATATCAGTATAACCATCAGTAGTAATAAAATCATTTGTAATTATATTCCAATACCTAGTAGATGCTACAAAATAATACTCAATTCTTTTATTTATTCTTTTAATCTTAGTAACCTTAACTTTCTTTAACTTACCTTCATTTACTTTCAAAATAGTACTACCTTCATGAAACTTTTCCTTATCATCAACACTTACAAACTCTTTGTAATCACTATTAAAGAAAGAATGTGCACCAACTACTCCTATACTAGATCCATCACTAAACTCAATTTTTGTATAACCATTACCTACCTTTTCCTTCTCCATCCATATCGGATACTCTTTAGTTAATTTACCAGTCTCATAATTCCAAACCATTAATAAATCATCATACTTAATATCTTCAATATTTTTATAAGTATTATTAGCAAGCAAAACTTTGGTGCCTTTAATCAAACATAGATTACCTGTTGTAGCACCAGTAATACTCAAATCCCCTGTCACATTAGGAATCCGCAAACTACCGTTATTAGCATTATACGTATAATTATTATTATTTAGATTTTGGCCGCCCATAGTTATAGTCAACGTATTTGGCAAATTTCTTCCATTATTTGCCGTTATAGTTGTTTGAAACGTTTGACCATAATCTACCGTATAATTACCATTAGGGCCACCTTGAGTAATTTCAATCGAAACATTCATTGTCCAAATATAATCTTTTGCTTCGCTTGAAGCTTCAGCTGTTAAACCACTAGTATCCTCCGCTATAACTCTAAAATGATAGTTGCCATCAGCAAGATTCGTAACAGTATAATTTCTTATATCAGGTCCTAACTCCCTAGTTTCTAGCATAGCATTATCCTTATATATTTCTAATGTAAACTTATTAATACCAACATTATCAGAAGCTGAATAAGATACTAAAACGCTCCCCTTGTTAGTCTGCAAAGTACCAACAACATTGCCAATAACCGGCGGCGTTATATCAACCAAGTCGGGATCTCTAGGCACAGTCAACCTAACCAACCCCATACTAGTCTGCCCACCATCATAAGACAAAAATATATTAATATTTTGATTAGCAGATGCAAATCTAGCTCCAGATTTAATTCTTATATATACATTATTATGCGCTTCAGCATTTCCTTCTACAGTATAACTAGACAAATAATTACCATTACTATCCACAAGTTCAAAACTATCATTAGTAACAACAATATTATATGTTTTAGCACTTTCAAAACTATTAATAATGGTAGTTTCCACCAAAATCATATTATTATTAACTAAATCTCCACTCAAATTTCTAGGAATACTTCCTAACAGACTTCCCAATTCTTCATTTTGTTCTAAATCAACATCAAAATCGCCAACAATAGTATAATCCCCCGCATCATTAGGAACCATATTTATAGTCAAATAAAATGTTTTGGATTCCTTAGAGGGTATAACTTCGTCTACTTCTATCCCCTCAAGAAGATAACTTATCTCAGCAGATTCTTCCTGAGTTGATATAGAAGGATGGAAATCCCCAGCCGAAAAGCGATAGTCAAACACAGAATCATTTGTTATGGTTATTTGATAAGTTGCATAGTATTGATCATTCAAAGCTTCTTCAGTTCTAGCAACAAAAAAATTCAAAGAAAATGAAATGCTTTTTCCATTTACTGTTGGATTTACAGGATTTTGCAAATTTTTATAATTCGTTAATACAGCATTAGAAATAACAACATCACCATTACCATAAAGAGCTGCCGTTCCACCAACATTCGTCCTAATAGAATAAACTGCATAACCTATAGACATACTAAAAAGAAGAAAAAAAGCAATTATTGTTACAATAAATCTTTCTTTCCCCTTCATCGTCTTCTTCTCTTCTTTCTACGCAATATATATTCCCAAATAATACTATCACTTAACAACAAGAAAACACTATAATCTTCATTATGATAATAATTAATAGGTTTTCTTATCTCACTATGAGCATCTATTAATTCATCAAAGCTCTCAACCTTAATAACATCATACCCATCTATACTAGGAATATCTTTAACATTTACAATTATACTATCATAAGTAGTCAATATCTTTTCTAATTCCAAATCATATTTATAATTCCTTTTGTAAACTCTTCTACTTCTAATTAAAACAAAAACTAAGAATAAACTTAACACTGTACAGAAAGCTCCTAGAATAACTAGTGCAGAATAGAATACTCCATCTTCTTTAACACTCTTTTTTATTTCTTCTATATTATTGGAAGCGTCACTATCTATCGTCGCCTCAATAGCTAACTGAGACAAAGGTAATTTTAAAACTAAATCACTTTTAATTGGTGTACTAATCACAGAAGAGTCAACCTTACTATCCACAATTAAATAAACACTCAATAAGCCACTTGAATTAGTTAAACCAACACTCTTTTTAAAGCTATTTAATAACTCATTATATTCATTATAATTTATACTGACCTGTTGATAAATAGAATAATGAGAATTATTCTTTATCTTATTGCTTGCATCCCCAGTAATATCAAATTCTTTAGTCCAATAATTACCTTCAGACTCGTTATCAGATTTATTAGATTCTATTTTGGCCATTACTCTATAGGTATATTCAGCATTAACCTTTTCACTAAAATCTATATTATATTTAAAAGCAACCTCAATATGATCTATCAAGCTAGTTATATATGTCTTACCTTTATCTATATATTTTTCCTCGAAAAAATCATTATCTTTTAAATACACTTTATAATCGATGTCATTATCTTCTTGATATTTTAAAGAAACAACTTTCTTAGTATTTAATCCAACATACAAACAAACTGTTCCTATAATTAAAAACACTAAAAGAAACACAAAAATCAAAAATTGTCTTCTAACATACGACTTTTTCATTATTCTGTCTCCTCTCTTGAATATATGTCATTAAACCATAACGTCGGATACCCAACATACTTTATTCTATATTTAACTACACCAAGGACTTCTTCTTCACTAACGGTCCACACATCAGGTGCATTATTAGCATCCCCCTTAGTAGTTATTTTAAAACTATCCTTGGTTTTAATTATTTTAACTATCCGGTGTGTTATTATTCTATTGCTTTTCTCAAACGCTATTATCTCACCAGCTTGTAATTTTCTAGGATCAATCTTCTTATATATAACAGCGTCTCCTTTTTCATAAATTGGTACCATAGAATTACTCCCTATAGCAACCATAGTATGTGAAAAAAGACCAGATACTAACATGACTAATACAATAGTGACTATTAATATAGGAAATAATATCAATCTTCTAACTATTTTATCCCTATATATTTCAACTTTATCTTTATAACTAATTAACTTACTAACAATATAATAAATCAAATAAGGTAATGCCGTACTCATCAAAGAGTACAAATAATTACCGAGATTAGGTATTATCGGTAATACATATTGATAAAGCGACATAAATAATACACATATCAAAGCTGGAACATAACTAACCTTATACGTCAAATATGAGCATAAAGCCTGCATAGAAATAGAAGGTAACACTACAGTTGTAATAAAAACAAAAACCTGTTCACTATCTCTTAAATTATAACCATTTATTTCTACAATAACGCTTAATATTATTAATAATATCGTATTTATAACTAATGGCATTCTTTTATGTTGAGTATTTCTCGCAATTATATACCTTATTATTTCCCTAGCAACAATTACAACGCTTTCTAAAAGCAATACTTTTAAAAAATAGTCAAAAGATAGAGAAAATGGTGTTTTATTAAAGCCCAATAATAAGCCAAGTAAATAAATAGTAATAGAATATACTAATATACATGATACAACCATTTTAGATACCGTTCTTTTAAGATAATTATTATCCTTCATAAAACCAAATCTAATAATCATATATAAAGCAAGCAACACAAAAAAAACATCTTGCAAAACTTTAACTTCAAAAATAATATTAAACATTATAATAGAAATAAACATAAGTATTTCTATTATATAAATCTCGTACTTTTTCATACTACACAACCCCATTAATAGTTATAAGAATTATCCTTTATAGATAATTCTTATAACAGATGGTTATTAAGCCGCATCCTGATAATCAAAAGCAGCAGTTAAAGATACATTAACATCTTCAGTAGGTAAATCAGCTGGATTACTAGGCAACACATAAGACACAGTAACTGTTACAGTATGAGTTGCTTCAGCTGCCAAAGGAATATTTAAACCACTTGTAGAAGCTGAATAGCTAGTACCATCATAATTAACAGTATAAGTTATATATTTAGATTGAGCTTCACTTAAACTTGTCATTGATAGATTAACCATTTTTGCAGCAATAGTACCATAATTCTTTGCATTAATAGTAAAGCTATAAGTATCTCCAGGTTTTGGTAATGTAACATTAAACATAACACTAGTGTCAGACACTTGATGTGAAGTTGATTGAATCGTACTAGTTTCAGAATAAGAATCAGCATCAAAATGTACATCCCATTTAGCCTTATTAAAAGTAGCTGTACTATTATTAATAGTTAAATTCCGAGTAAATGCTGCATAACCAACAGTCATCACCAATACAGTTATAGCTAATACTACAATAATTATGTTTTGTACTCCATTTTCCTTCCTCATTTTTTATCCTCCATTCTTATATCTAATTCTAACATACAAACAAATCACTGTAAATATAATAAACTTACTATTAGACACTACTAATACAACTGTAACATCACAAACAAAAAACTCAATTTTAGCAATTGAGTCTATCTGGAAGTCGAAATATTTCGACGATTTTCATAAATGGGGCGAAATATGGGGATCGAACCCATGCATACCGGAGCCACAATCCGGCGTGTTAACCACTTCACCAATTCCGCCATAAGCACACATATAATAACATCTAATTGAATAAAAAGCAAGTATGTAATATAATTCAAGCAGGATGTGATAATATGGAAATGATAAAAACCATTCTTCTAGAAGCAAACAAAAAGAACGACCCATGGTATATATCTATATTCAAAAAAATTGGAAAAGAAATGGCCGATTTAGGCCGTGACTTTAAAGACTTTTTTCTTTTAATCAAAAAAAACACCTATGATATACTAATCGAAAAATTTGGAGAAACTGGCGTAAATATGGTACTTATATTAGCTTTAGTAATTATATTCATGATAATCGTCACTAAAGTTATAAGGGGAAACGGCGAATAAATATTGATTTAATACGTGAAAATGTGTAAAATAAGGCATAGGGAGGTATAAGAAATGACAAAGGAAAAAATTAAAGAAACAGTTGCTGACGAATATGAAGAATTAACTCTTGAAGATAGAGTTATAAATATTGAAAAGAAAGTAAACTGGACCTTTGGATTAGCAGTAGTAATTACCATTATCTCTGTACTAATATTAATTTTTATATTAGCAGATGGAACGGAAAAAACTAAAAATACTGATAGTCAATCTGGAGAACCAACGGAGGTTTCTGCAGATTATGATGTTAGCGCATTCAAAGAAATAAAAGCTCAAGATATTAAAAAAGAATCCAAGGGAAAGAACATACTTATTTATGTAGGTAGATCGTCTTGTGGATATTGTGTACAATATGTTCCTGTATTAACTCAAGTACAAGAAAAAAGCAAAAAATACCAAACTTATTATATTGATATAGCTAAAATTCTTGACTTTAGTAGTGCAACAGGAGGAATACTTGACCAAGAAGCTAACAACATAATGCAACAACTAGACAAAGAATTCATGGAATCCAACTGGGGAGCTACTCCATTAACACTAGTTGTTAAAGACAGTAAATTAGTTGATTCAATTGTTGGATATGTTGATGCTGATACTTTAGAAGCACTTATCAAAAAGAATGGATTTGTAAAATAATACGCAAATCCTTTTTTTATGCTACAATATTACCTGGTGAGAAATATGAACATAAAAGAGCTCAGTATGTCATATGGATTACAAACCATATTCGATAATATTAATATACAAATAAATAGCAAAGAAAAAGTAGGAATCGTCGGCGTCAATGGTGCCGGAAAATCCACCTTATTTAAACTTATATTAAAAGAAATAGAACCTGATAAAGGAAAAATAATAATTAAGAATAACCCTCGTATTGGTTTCCTTCCCCAAGTAATAAAAGACGAAATCCCTAACGAAAACATTAGCGTATTTGAATACTTGCTATCAGGAAGACCAATAAAAAAACTTGAAAAAGAACTAACTAAAACATATGAAAAAATATCTACGGAATCTAATGAAATCAGAATCAAATCATTAATGAAAACAATCAGCAATTTGCAAGCCAAACTAGAATATTATAATGTATATGAAGCAGAAAACATTCTTTTAAAAATAATCACTGGGATGAACATAGATACTGATCTACTAGATTTACCATTATCAAAGCTATCAGGTGGACAAAAAAGCAAAATCGCCTTTGCAAGATTATTATACTCTAACCCCGAAATACTTCTACTAGACGAACCTACAAACCATCTAGATCAAGACACAAAAGAATATATAATCAACTATTTAAGAAACTATAATGGAATGGTTTTAGTAATATCACACGATATAGACTTCTTGGATTCCGTAACTACATCAACACTATACATTGATAAAATATCGCACAAAGCAGAATTATTTCCCGGTAGTTATAAAAAATTCAAAAAGATTAAAGAAGAAAGAGAAAAAACAATAGAAAGAATATCTCACGCTCAACAAAAAGAAGAAGAAAAACTAAAAAGAATAATAGCAAAATATATTGGCGGCAACGAAAAAAAAGCAAGAATCGCTAAAGACCGCCAGAAAAAACTAGCCAGATTAGAAAAAGAAAAAGTTGCCACTATTAAAAAGAATAAAGAAGCTAACTTCCAACTAAAAATAGAAGAAAAAAGCGGAATAATTCCGATAAAAGTTACAAACCTTTCTTTTGGATACAACAAAAATCTACTATATAAGAATTTAACATTTGATATCGCTAGAGGAGAAAAATTTCTAATAATTGGCGAAAACGGTATAGGTAAATCTACCCTCTTAAAATTACTAATGAACTATCTTCAGCCTCTATCAGGAACAATAGAAATTAACAACAAAACTACAATCGGTTATTACGCACAAGAGCACGAATTACTAGAGAATGAAAAAAACATATTAGAAAACTTCGATAATGCCAATTTGAGTTCTAATCAACTGCGATCATATTTAGGAAACTTCCTATTCACTAACAATGAAGTATATAAAAAAATAAAATATCTTTCCCCCGGGGAAAGAAGCCGTGTCGCTCTAGCAAAAATATCTATAAACAAACCAAACCTACTAATATTAGACGAACCTACTAACCATCTAGATCCCGAAACACAAAGAATAATTGCCAATACCTTTAAAGACTACGACGGAACCATACTGCTCGTCTCCCACAACCTTGAATTTGTAGATAATCTAGGAATTAACCGGATGCTTTTGCTACCAAGCGGAGAAATCAAATACTACGACAAAAATATTGTTAAACATTTTCAAGAAATAAACAAGTAAAACAGTAGATACTAATAGCTTTTTTTAGTATAATATTATTATCATAGAGAAGTATGTGGGTTGATAATATGTATAACGATGAAGAAAAAGCAATAAAATTTATTATTCAAGCTTTTAAAGGCAGCAAAGATAAGATTGACAATATGGAAAAGTGCTTTCATTCAATCTTAGTTGGAAATGCCATAAAAGAAATAACTAATTCTGAAGAAATTATAACCGCTGCTTATCTTCACAACATTATCAACAGTACAGAATACGGCTATGAAGATATTGAAGAAAGATTTGGTAGCATAGTGGCTGATATAGTATCAGAAATCAGCGAAGACTGGTCTCACACAAAATGGATAGATCGAAAAAAGGAATTTATAAGAAGAATAAAAATGTCCCAAGATATAAACAATATAAACATAATAGTAGCCGATAAAACCCAAGATTTATTATCATACAGAGACCTATTTGCTAGAAAAGGTAACAAGATATGGAAAGAATTAAACATCAACAAAAGCGATGCTGCATGGTTCTATAGAGAGCTATTTGGCATAGCAATTGCCAAAAATGCTAATGTCAAACTAACAAATCGCTATAAAAGAGAGATATCTTTTTTCTTCGGTGATGCCTCATGAAAAACAAAAGGCAATATACAATAATCGCAATAAACCTTTTTATCTTTATAGTGATAACTATATTATTTAAAACAAATAATATAGCTGCTTTCGACAATAAAATATACCAATTAATAACCAGCTATAAAAACGACTACTTAACTACTTTCTTCAAATTAATAACTTTTTTATGTAGTCCATTTTTTATAGCTACTCTCACCCTAATTCTTTTGTTTTGTTTGAAAAAGGAAAAAATCGGCTTGAAAATAGCTATAAACGTAATAATCTGTACAATACTAAATCAAGTATTAAAGAATTTATTCAGAAGGCCTAGGCCAGTAGGTATTAGTTTAATAAAAGAAAATGGATTTAGTTTTCCATCAGGGCATTCAATGGTCAGCTTAGGTTTTTATGGATTTATTATTTATATACTTAACAATTCTAAAGAATCAAAAACTAAAAAAACAGTCTTATCAATTCTTTTAAGCTTTTTAATACTCTTAATTGGCGTTAGTCGTATATACTTAGGAGTTCATTACGCATCTGACGTTCTAGCAGCCTATGCGATATCCCTCGTTCATTTAACAATTTATACAAAGTATTATAAAAAAATTGGATAATAATTATCCAATTTTTATTTTAAATACTCATCTAATTTTCTTACTCTATACTTAGGCTCTCCCATCTTACTTGTCGGAACAAACCCTGCCTCTGCATTAAGAACATCCGGTATCCTATTAACAATATTAGCACACGTCAATTCAACAGTAGACGGCTGCTTTATTGTAACCTGAGTTTCAGGTTCCCCTATAATCGTCCATTCATTAGTATCCACCTCTTCAGAGTTATAAACCTTGCCAATACACTCCGCTTCTATTACTGTCCCCTCTTCAGTCTCAGCAGTTACTACCGCGCTCATTCCTATTACGTCCCCAGCAGCAATTGTAAGTTTCAAAGTAGATGAATGTAATTCTTGAGAAGAGATTTGAGGTACACAAGCTTGCACTATTTTCGTTACATGTAAATCCAATTTATCAGCTAACCATCCTACGGTATTCCACATATAAGAAGGAATATAATCTCCTGCTTCAATAATTCTTCTTCGCTCTTCATCACTCATTCTATCTACTGATGCAACATGTTCATCAAATTCTTCCATACTCAAGCCAACTCCATGAGCTTTCGCCAAGGCAATACCATAATCTTCAACATTATATGAAGATGATCCTTTAATTTTAGCGATTTTATTTGTGGTCCCAGCAAGTACACTTACCAAGTTACCCCAAAAAACATCCTGATACCCACTACCGGTTACCGTCACGCCATTAGCTTTCGCTAAAACATCTATCTCTCTCCATAATCTCGGATTAGAATTCTCTGGATAAAAAGCCTCTTCACAAGTCGTAATTACATTCACTTTATTTGAAACACAAACTCTTACCACATCTCTAATATCTCCCAACAAACTCATTGTCTCGATTATAGCAATATCTGGTTTTGAATCGCTTATCACCTTTTCAATACTATCTAAAGAATCAATAAAAACACCCTTATTATCTCCGCCTATAACTTCCCCAATATCCTTACCAACTAAACCTTTATCAACATCAACCGCACCTACTATACTAGCCTCGTGATCAAAAACATATTTCATTGTATACTTACTCATTTTTCCACAGCCAACTTGCAATACTTTTATCACATAAACCACTTCCATTCTACTTTTATTTTATCACCATAACCACAATAAAAAAACAGATATTAAGCAGTATCTGTTAAATCGACGTTTTCTTCTTTAATCAAATCAGCAAAATCAATTTTAAATTGCTCAATAGATTTTGCTTTAGCATCATCATATACATTTCTGGCATTACATATAGCTTTGTAAATATGTTTAATACGACACACATGTTCATTATCAAACAAAGCATATGTAAAGGCATTAGACAATATAGTTAAACAAATATCTGGGTACCTAGAAGAAATCTCATATACTCTTTTATACTCATCCGTCATATCTACTATAAAAGTCATTATCCTTTCAATAACATATGGAGTATATTCAAAATGAACACCTGTCTTTTTCTCTATTTTAGGATATGTTCCCATTAATATTTTTACACAAGTAGGCTGATCAACTTCGAATACATCAATTTTTTGAAAACGCCTTAAGAAAGCCCTATCTCTCAAAATATATTGCTCATATTCTTCATCAGTAGTAGCACCTATCATTTTTATTTCTCCACGGTCCAATCCTGCTTTAAACATATTAGCAAAATCTATACCTGACTCTCCGCCACCTTTATTAACCAAAACATGCGTTTCATCCAAAAACAATACTACATTAGGATTAGCAGCCAGCTCTTTTACCAATAAATCTACTCTACTTTCTGCCTCACCATCTACATTAGTTTTACCAAGTAATGAAGTAACATTTAGTTTATAGATTACTTTATCGATTAAAGCATCTGGAACTTGCTTATTTTGAATTCGATACGCAATCCCTTCAACAATAGAAGTTTTACCAGTACCAGCTTTACCAACTAACAAAGCGCTTTTCTCAGGTGTTAACAAAGTCATTATTACTTGTTTAACCTCTTCCGTTCTTCCTATTGCAGGATCGGTAATATACTCTCTATCCGTTAAATTTTGCCCATATCGCTCTAGTATACTTACACCCAAAGGTTTATTCAAATCATTCTTACTATCACTACTCATGTTAGTATTAGAGCTCTCAGAACCAACTGTATAAGAAACAGGTTTACCAATCGGCGTTTCATCTAATGCTTCGTACATAATTCATCACCATCTCAATTATAACACTTATTTCACCCATTTTTGAACTAATTATACCCAAAAACAGATGTTTTTTATAATTTTATTGTTGACATGAGTTCATAAAATGATATAATTAAAGAGCAATGCCTCCTTAGCTCAGTCGGTAGAGCGCACGGCTGTTAACCGTTAGGTCGTAGGTTCGAGTCCTACAGGAGGCGCCATTTAAAAAATACTTGGAGAAATCCAAGTTTTTATTTGTTATATTCTACATTTTTAATAGAGATACTATCATTATCATATACAAAATAGAATTTAACACTTACTATATAATACTCAGAAGTACTAAGATTTTTATCGCTTAAACCAGAAACATCTGCTTCCCTATTATTAACTTTAATATTTACTATATAAGAATAATATGTATCTGTTATCTTTTTATAAAACTTAATATCAGTAATTTCAAACTCTCCCCAACTAAACACTTTATCATAAGTCAATATATTATCCCTTATTTTTCTATTTAGTATCTCATCAAGATACTCAGTAATAATCGGCCTTTTATCAATAAAACGGATTTTATCAGGCTCTACCGTCGCTTCCTTTTTAGGTTCCTCCGGCTGCTTTTCTTTTATAAAAACCTGATTTAATTCCTTAAACACCTCTTCGCTATTATCACGATTATCATAGTATGTTTTAGCCACATAAATAACAAGTATTATTGCTAATAATAAAGAACCATATATAATAACATTTTCTCTTGTTTTATGTTTCATAGCATCATCTCTTAACAATTATACCAAGTATTTATTTTTTTAACAATTTATCATATAATAAATATGGTGAGAATATGAAAAAATATATGAGCAATTATATCAAAAGCATCGACCAATACATCCAATATAGACACTACAAAGATATAGAAGAAGTATTAAAAGAACATATGCGAAAAATCAGATTTTTTCAACACGAAAGATTAATTCATTTATTAGTAACCCTAGCATTCGCCTTTTTTTCAACTATCTTTAGTCTATGCATCGCCTTAAATAATGCTTTCATTCTTGTATCATTGATTTTTTACATTGTTTTAATTTTTTACATCTTCCACTACTATTTTTTAGAAAATAGTATACAATACATGTATATACAACATGATAAACTATTAAAAATTGCTAATCGTTTTGATTAGCATTTTTATTTTCACTCAAATTATTTAAAGCCTGTGTAGGCTTTAATACAACATCACTATGTTCTATTAACACCTCGGGCTCTTCCTCAATTTTATCGTTTTGTTCTTCAGCAACGATATTAGTAGATGTTCTTTCTCCATTTAGTACCGATAAAGCCTGTTCATTCTCATCAATAGCATCCAAAGTTTCATAATTAGCATGATAACTAGTACTCTTAGGATTACCAAATATTACATAATGACTCTTAAAGCCAAAAAATCTAGCCAAATATTGCATTGGAAAACCTGAAGCAACTTGATTATACCTAAAAGCATATGTATTATACTCTTTTCTAGCTAAAGCCACACCATTATCCAACGAAGTCATCTCTGTTTCATTAAACACACCAATATCATTCATTTTTACCATAGAAGGATACTTATCCAAATCCACATTTTTACTTAATCTAAACTTATTTATCGCATTACTAGTAGCAACTTTATCATTAATATCACCAGATGCTCCTTTTTCTATTGCTATCATTAATCTATTAATCTCCGTACTAACAGCATCTTCACGCCCATATTCAGATAATATAGTATTCATAACATCTTTAGCAAAATTAATCTTCATATTAAGATACTCTGTTAATACTTGATCAAACCTCTTTTGTAACTCTTTTCTATATTCACTCATCTTTCTTATTTGCGAAGCTATATAAAGAATAGCAACTACTATTAATATAGGAATAAAATTATTAAATATAAGTTCAGCTAAACTTCCACTAATTGACATACAACCACCTTATTCTATTTTCATTATATCACTTATCTAGAAAATAACCTATCAAATTCTCTAGGAATACCTTCCTCAAAGCGTTGATTATTATATTCTAATAAATAAGCATGTAGTCCCAATCTATTAAAAGGATTCTCCTTACTTCCATACTTTTTATCTCCTACCACAGGGTGCCCAATATAACTCAAACTAGCCCTTATTTGATTCTTACGTCCCGTTTTAATATCTATTTCTAACAAACTATACTTCTTATTACTCGCAATAACCTTATAATCAGTTAAACATCTTTTCCCTCTTTTCTCATCTACCACTACATTTAACCATTTAGTTTCATATAACATAACATCTATTCTTCCTCTACTAGGGAGCATCGCTCCTTCTACTATTGCATAATACTTTCTAATAACACTACTCCAATTAGATTGCCATCTATTCTTTTCCGCTTCGTTTTTAGCAAACAAAACAATTCCACTAGTATCTTTATCCAATCTATGTACCACAAAAATCTTATTCTTAGGATATTGTTTTTTTACATAACTCTTAACTTCATTATAAAGAGTTCTATCTCGTTCTTTAGCATTACCAATAGTAAGTAAACCAGCTTCTTTAGAAACAACAATTATATTTTTATCTTCATATATGATCTTTAATTTTTTCATACTATTCTCCTTACTAAAAATTATATCAAAAAAAATAGTGATTACTCACTATTCTATTAAAAAGTATGTTTTTTTCTATCGTTTAACTCTGCCCTTTTACCATCATTAAATCTTTCAACAGTACCAACTAGATAACCAGTTATTCTTCTTATTCTTTCGAATTTAACTCCTTCTCCTATCATTTTCTTGTTTTCAGATTTTGTTTCAGCAGCCATTTCTATATTTTCTTTTTTCATAAAACTCTACCTCTTTCTTTCTTCAATATATTTTTTATTTACTAGAATTTAATTCTCTAAGGGTTTCAGCCGGTATCGGATCACCTTCTCTTCTACCACACCCAGGGCACACATCTTTAATAACACCAATATATCCACATACAGGATCTCTATCAACAGGATGGTTAATAGCACCATATCCAATTCCCGCTTCTTTCATCATTCTTACTACAGATTCAAAAGCTTCTAAGTTCTCTGTAGTATCTCCATCCAGTTCAATATAACTGATATGACCAGCATTAGTAAATGCATGGTATGGCGCTTCCAAATTAATCTTTTTCGAAATACTTACCTTACAATATACTGGTACATGGAATGAATTTGTATAATATGGACGATCAGTTACTCCTTTTATTTTTCCATAAATTGATCTATCTATTTGTACAAACCTACCAGCTAAACTTTCCGCCGGTGTCGCTAGCAATGAAAAATTCAATTTGTAACTTTGAGCAAACTCATCTATTTTTTCCCTCATGTGTCCAATTATTTCTAATCCTAATTTTTGCGCTTTTTCAGACTCGCCATGATGTTCTCCTATTAACGCTACCAAAGATTCCGCTAGCCCAATGAAACCAATTGATAAAGTACCATGTCTTAACACTTTCTTCAATTTATCATTAGGTTTTAATTTTTCAGAATCCATCCAATTCCCCTGCCCCATCAAGAATGGGAAATTATATACTCTTTTATTTCCTTGAATTTCAAACCTTTCATACAATTGGTCTCGGCATAAAACTAACATTTCATCAAGTTCTTCATAAAACCCTTTCATATCAGCTTTCTTCCTTGTAGTATTACCAACTATACCATGTTTAATAGCAATTCTCGGAAGATTAATTGATGTAAATGATAAATTACCACGTCCTACAGCTATTTGCCTATCCGGATCAACTATATTCGCTTGTACACGAGTACGACATCCCATAGTTACAACTTCAGTCTCAGGTCTTCCCGGAACATAATATTGCAAATTAAATGGTGCATCAATAAATTCGAAATTAGGGAACAACCTCTTCGCCGAAACCCTACAAGACAATTTAAACAAATCATAATTAGGATCGCCAGGATTATAATTAACTCCCTCTTTTACTTTAAATATAGAAATTGGGAAAATAGGTGTTTCACTATGGCCAAGTCCAGCTTCTACAGCCAGTAAATAATTCTTTATCACCATTCTTCCTTCTGGAGAAGTATCTGTTCCAAAATTAACAGAACTAAATGGCACTTGAGCTCCAGCTCTAGAATGCATTGTATTTAAATTATGAACAAAAGCTTCCATCGCTTGATATGTAATGTGGTCAGTTTTAGCCAGGGCTTTTTCCAAAGCCATCTTAAATAATCTCTTTAATGTCTCATTATCTTTATAAAATTTCTTAAAATCCTCAAGATTATTATCGATAGTTGTTAATTTCATAAGATCTGCCTCCAGAGTTTTCTGAGGAACAAAACCAGCAAAATCAGAATAATCTAGCAAATCTTGAAGTGTCATCCTTAATTGCTTTCTATATGTTTTCAAAACTCCCGGAGCTAAATGATAATCAAACAACGGAATACTTTGACCACCATGCTGATCATTCTGATTGGATTGTATTGCTATTGCAGCTAAAGCAGAATAACTCATTATATCATTCGGCTCTCTTAAAAAGCCATGCCCTGTAGAAAAGCCACCTTTAAACAACTTCGCCAAGTCAATTTGTAAGCATGTAGTAGTCCCCATCGCTTCAAAATCCAAATCATGAATATGAATATCTCCATCATCATGAGCATCAGCAAATTTTTTCTTAATTAAATAAGTTTTAGCAAACTCCTTGGAAACATTAGAACCGAATTGTAACATAGTTCCCATAGCAGAATCCCCATCAATATTTCCGTTTTCTCTTTTGGCATTATCCTCTGAAGCACTTTTCAAAGCCAATCCTTCCAAAGTTTTCAAAAACTTATGAGAACGTTTATCTTCTGTAAATAACGCTCTCGATTGAGCCCTTCTTACACGATAACTATTAAATCTTTCATAAACATCTTGATATTTGTTGTCAATTAAAGATTTCTCAATTAAATCCTGAATCTCCTCAATCTTAATCTTAACTACATTCTCCTTTTTTATTCTATCAAGAACATCTAAGAAAACTTTCTGCATATCCTTTTCGGTATATTTTGGGGCCTCCTCGTAGTTCTCATTAAATTCAATCGTTGCATCAAAACCTTTTTTTATTGCAAGAGCGATTTTAGTTTCATTAAAGTCAACCTTTTTACCATTTCGCTTTATTACAACCAGTTCATCAAAAACAGTTTCTTTTTCTTTTACCATCTCAAACTCTCCTTCTACCTTTTCATAAGTCAATTCTATCATAGCTATAAAAAAAGTAAATAAAAAAAATAATTTTTTTGTCAAAAACGGCCAGTTTAAAAAAACGGCATTTTTCTCCAAGGCCGTTTTTTATCGGACTTCGAAGATAATAAACACGTTGTTTCTTTTGAGGTGAATCCCTGTATTTCCAGGGTCTCCTGAACTTTTTTACTGCGCTTTACATTTTTTTACTTTTTTGACAAAAATACGCTTTTTAAAAAATGGCATTTTTTAAAAACACCATTTTTTGAAAAAAATAAAAAACTCGTTTACCGAGTTTTTCATATATTCTACTTCAAAACATTCTTTAAAATAATTGTTTTGGTTCGAGACATTTCTTTTAATGTCGTCATAACCCCCTCATTGCCAATACCAGAATGTTTCCATCCGCCAAATGGCATTTCAAACGATCTAAAGAATGACGCACCATTAATAATTGCTCCACCACAATCTAGTTGATTAGCAATCTTAATCGCATTATTTACATTCTTAGAAATAATACAGCCACACAATCCAAATGAAGATTGATTAGCGATTTTAATCGCTTCATTAATATCATCAAATCCAATTATTGATACTACTGGGCCAAAGATTTCCATATCTTTTGCAACATCCATGTTTTTAGTAACACCATCTAATATAGTCGGATCATAGAAAGCGCCCTCTCTCTTTCCGCCTATGACAATTGTCGCCCCTTGAGAAACGGTTTTTTTCACCTGCTCTTCAACTCTTTTTGCAGCATCAACCGATACCAAACAACCAAGCTGAACAGTCGGATCGCTAGGCATCCCTCTTTTAATCTTAGATATTCTTTCTTTTAGCTTTTTAATATATTCTTTCTTAACAGAATTATGTATCAAGAATCTCTTTGAAGCACAACATACCTGACCTGTATTATAAAATCTACCCCAAATAGTTTCTTCTACTGCTAAATCCACATCACCATCTCTATCTAATATAAAGGCGTCATTTCCACCAAGTTCAAGCATCACATGTGTTAGATTAGAACTACATGTTTTCATCGTTTCCATACCAGATTTAGTTGCACCAGTTAAACTTACTAAGGCTACACCAGGATTAGCAGCCAAGGCTTGAGCAGCGTCGCCGGCCGTCCCATTTATAACACCAATAGCACCAGGCGTTACACCAGCTTCCAGTAATAATTCCGCATATTTATTTAATGTCAAAGGATTATGAGGAGACGGCTTCATAATAACTGAATTCCCCATCAACAAAGCTGGTGGTATTTTCTGACAAAACAAATCACTCGGAAAATTAAAAGGAATAATAGCAACCACTACACCCAGCGGTTCTTGCACAGTATATTGAAGTGTATTTTCATTACCAGCTTCTTGACCGGCAGGTATCATGTTCCCATACATGTGCTTAGCTTTCTCACAAAAAGCAGGAATACCAATAGATACATTAGCAATCTCGCCATAAGCCTCAGTAATCGGCTTACCAGTCTCATCGCTTAACAGTTTAGCAAGCTCATCCTTGTTTTTTTCGACCAGTTCTACAAACTTCATTAGTATTTTAGCTCTTTCATGGATAGGTTTCTTAACCCACACCTTCTGAGCCTTTTTAGCTGCTTGAACAGCCATATCACAATCTTTTTTCGTGCTCTCTGGTACAGTATCAATTAAAGCGCCAGTAGCAGGATTAGTAATTCTAATTAATTTACCGTCAGAAGAATCTGTCCAATCAGTTCCAATTAAATTCTTAGCCATCTAATCACCTACTTTGAAAATCCTGTAAACGACAATGACAATCCACAAATAGTCGCTCCAGAATGATTCATTTGACCATATTCACCAAATGTAAACGCAACGATAAATGGCACATTTCCACAAGCGTTTTTAATAGCAACAAAATCTTCATCTACTCTATCACCAATATGCAGTTTACGACCACCACAATGAACCAAGAATAATGCTGCTGGATCAAAATCCTTTTTAACGTCTTTTACTGTTTGTACAGCCCCATTTATTAAGCCATCAACATCGTTCTTCAACTGAATAATCGCCGTTTTAGGAGCTACCTTTGCGCCAACATTAAATGAATAATCAGGATTCCCTATCATTGGATGACGAACAGCAGTCAAATCTCCTTGCAAAGTTTTAACACCTAAAGCACACGGAATAGAAGCAACCAACAAGTTTTGTCCCATTAAATCATCCGCATTCAAACCATTCCATTCAGCGAACTTCTTTAAAGCAGGCACATGATCTATTTCACATATTTTTCTATCGTTCTCCACCTTTGTTACTATTCCAACTTTATCAGTTTCTTCATAAGCACCAGTAAATACATTCTTAATATCTTTAGTTGTATAGAAAAATGCAACTGCACAACCATCTCCAAAAGTTTTATCTTCGCAGAATATTTTCCAATCTCCAGCAACCGCATCATCTGCTGCACTACCACCAAACATTGGAATTTCACCTACAACATCCTGAATTCCTTTCAAATAATACTCCTCTTCAGCAGGAGAAGCAAACATAGCAAAAGCCACCGGAGCAAATTTTTTACCAGCATCATTCATAGCTTCTTTTGCTATTTTTCTACCCGTTTCTCGAGGATCATTTCCTCTTGGAGAGCCAGCTACACCAACATTCAATTCATTATCTTCTAATAGCATCATCCCAGCAAATCCATTATCAGAAGAAATAATTCCTTCCGGAGTCATAATAGCTCCAGAAGAAGTACAACCTATTACCTTTATATCTTTATTTACTGATTTTACACCTTTAATCACATCGTTCTGATCATACTTAATAGAAGTAAATAGTAACCCCACTTTTGGTTTCTTAAGACCTTTCATTGCATTTTTTGCTGTTTCAACACCAGCTTCATAACTATTAGCTAAAATACTTGAGCCAACCATTGCTTTCATAAAACATCCTCCTTATTCTTAGCAATACGAACTAGTTTATAGTCCTCTATTGTAATTATACCCTTCACCCAAAACTATATCAACAAAAAAAAGAGGCACTAGACAGTTGATACATTCGTAACCCCTTTACTTTTCAAAAGCACAAAAAAAGAGAATAAATAATCATTCTCTTCCAACCAAATCATCTGCATCTAATGCAAACAACCCGATCATTTTTTGCATTTATAAGTTTAACAATAAACTTCCGTATAGCAAGACGAATATGACATACTATTTGATAGTTTTTCATCAACATTTACGACATCAATCATCCATATTCATATAATTATTGCATAAACGTTCAACTATACTGTTGTATAAGAGTTCTCCAATTCATCGCTAATATTTATATTATACGAGCTCCCACGATATAGTTTATCGCATCGCCTCTGGGGGGATCAACCACCAAAGAGAGTACTCAACACTTGGATTACTTGAACAATTTTCGAAACAAGTTTAAGACTCCGCAATTATTAAACGCAGTCAGATTAATCCAATTATTACACTTGCCTTACATTCCCAGATTATAGAGTTCTATTATCTAATAAGCAATCAGAAACTCACATAATAATTCCTGTAAGATAGTTATAATAAAATTCATAAAATGATCTTTAAATGCATAACGTATACGCGATTAATTCACAAAAAATTAACCCAACTAATACGAAAGCCCTCCATCATTTTCATCATCACAATACCACCCCATATTAGGTCAATAGAAAATGCTAACTATTGGTAAAATAACAACGGCAATTCAGTACATTGATTACTCAAAAAATAAACAACTGGTGATGGAACAATAACCAGCCAATTATTCATATAAGACGACCAGAATGCATCGTAATGACACACCCTCTTCAGACATATTGCGTATGCTGGAATGTAACTTGGGGTCTTAGTAAACAATTACTAATATACAAATATGCTTTGCGAACATACATGTTACAAGTTACGAAATCTCAAACTCATTATACTGCAAATATAATTCATTTTTCGATCCCTTAATTCAGCTTCAGTTAAGTTTGCATTCTTAACCTCCACCTATATTATCATAAAATGCTATTTCACAAACAGAATAGTCTTTCAACTATTTCTCACTTTATCTCAAGTTTATGCCCTATATACATACTATAATAATAACATAGCCGTCCTCTATATACCTCCTTACTATACTAAGTATATACTTTTTACACTATTTAGTCAATTAAAAAAACCCTCGATTGATAATTGATATACAATATAAAAACATATTTTACGTCAAGAAAAAAGATGTATTTCTACACCATGTTATTAACCTTATTTGAATAATCGTTCAACACATTAAATATTTCTGCGCTTGACTTACAACTCATCACCCTGTTTTTCATTTCTTTTGAACCTGGCATCCCTTTCAAATACCAAAGAATATGACTGCGGATTTCTAATAAAGCAACTTTTTCATTCTTATCTTTACATAATAGTTCATAATGTCTCTTCATCATCTCTATTTTCTCTTCAAAAGACACCGGCTTCGGCTCTAAACCCTTATCAAGATAATCAACGCATTGCTTAATTAACCAAGGATTCCCCAAAACGCCTCTGCCAATCATTACAGCAGCACAACCAGTATATTCCAACATTTCTTTTGCCAAATAACAACTGGTAACATCTCCATTCCCAATAACAGGTATATTAACTGCACCGCATACCATCTTTATTATATTCCAATCGGCTTTACCACTATACCCTTGCTCACGGGTTCTGGCGTGAACTGTAATAGCGGCAGCGCCTGCTTTTTCACACACTTTTGCAACCTCAACAGCATTAATATGCTTATTATCCCAACCACTTCGAATCTTTACAGTTACGGGTACACTTACCGCCCTACACACAGCCTCAACAATCTCTCTAACCTTATCAGGATTTTTAAGCAAAGCGCTTCCCGCTTGCGCTCTTAAAGCAACTTTTGGTACGGGGCATCCCATATTTATATCTATAATATCAGGATGCATCCTTTTCTCAATTTCTATCGCCGCCTTAACAAAAGATTCCTTATCGCTTCCAAATATTTGCTGAGCAATAGGTCTTTCAAATTCATCCATTTTAAGCAAATCAAAAGTCTTTTCATTTCCATACATTATCGCCTTATCAGAAACCATTTCAGCATATATTAATCCAGCCCCCATCTCTTTAATAATCTTACGAAAAGAGGTGTTTGATATCCCCGCCATCGGCGCTAATACAATCTGATTTTTTATCACTAAATTTCCTATCTTAAATTCCATAGTTATCCCTCAACAATAAATATTATATATCATTTATTAACAGATTTCTACCGAGCGCGCCAATTAGCACTTGATATTGACAAGTGCTAATTGGTATGCTATTCTTAAACAAGAAAGAGGGAATAACATGTTAAATCCAATACCAAGAGGTTTTTATTTAGATGACATCTTTGACGATAACAAGATTAATACTTCCGACCAAATGAAATGCGATATATATAAAGACAAAGATGCTTATTACATAGAAATAGATATTCCAGGATATAATAAAAACGAAATAAAAGTTGAATATAGCGAGAATCTTCTTACAATTAGTGCTGAAAAGAGAAGCGAAGAACATAATATAGAAAATAAAAAATATATAAAAAGAGAAAGATTTCATGGTAAAATAACAAGACAATTTAGTTTTACAAACATCGACGAAGATCATATAGAAGCAAAATTTGAAAATGGTACCCTACTATTAACAATACCAATGAAAAGAATTGAAACCAGAAAAAACATTTTTATCAATTAAAAAATAGCTATTAAATAGCTATTTTCTTTTTTTGGATACTTCTTTTTCCACAATTACAAACTTATAGAATAAAGCCGCTAAAACACCACCAATAAGTGGGCCAACTATAAATACCCATAATTGACTTCTTGCTAAAGTACCAGTTGCATTTGTTAGTATTGCTGGTCCAATACTTCTAGCAGGATTCACACTTGTTCCCGTAAAAGGTAACCCAAGAATATGAACAGCAGTTAAAGCAAGACCAATGATTAATCCACCACTTTTGTTTTCAGAATCAGCAGAAACAGTTAGTACTACTAATACAAAAACAAAAGTTAATATCGCTTCCAAAACCAAAGCAACAGGCAATGTTACTATAGCTACGCCTAATGCACTAGCAGTTTCAAAACCATTTGCTCCCAAAGACTCATAAGATCCCATTAGGAAGCCTAAAACAGCCGCACCAGCTACTGATCCAAGAATTTGTCCAACAATGTAATAAACACATTCAAAGATACTAATTCTACCATCAATTAACATAGCTACGGTAACTGCTGGATTAACATGAGCGCCAGAAACTTTACCAATAGTATAAGCTAACGCCATTAAGATTAAACCAAAAGCTACAGCAATTAATAGCATATTAAACGCTAAAGCAATAGATGATCCACCAAAAGCAGTAGCAACGTACTTATTAGCTGCAACAGCAGTTCCACATCCAAATAATACTAATAACATAGTACCTACAACTTCAGATATAAACTTCTTTACCATAATTATCCTCCTTTCCTGTATTATACTTTTTTCTAACAAAAAAATAAAGACATTTCTGTCTTTACTCATCTAAATTACTAGGCAAATAGTTCTTAATTACATAATTAATTAATAATTCTTTGTCATTTTTTACCTTACCATCCAAAACCACTCTATAAATCTTTTCCAAAGTAGTACCAACTTTTACCTGAGAAATACCCAAATTAATTAAATCTTTTCCGTCAATCTTTAATGAACTCTTCTTTATAACCTCATCTCTTCTAATTAAAGATCTTACCCTTTCGAAATCCTTACTTAATCTCTCATTATCACTCATATAATCGGGATTTTTAGCCATTACATTAGCATATTTCAACTTAAATAGTTTTTCCAACTCTTCTCCAGTAAAATTAGATACAAATCTTTTCAATTCAACTTCCTTCAAAGGGAAATCCTTATTATGATATTCTACTAATTTAGTCACTACTTGTATTTGCTTCTTACTATATTTTAATCTATTCATAATATCTCTAACCATAGCCGCACCCTTTTGAGCATGGTTAGGAAACCACCCAACACCATCTGAATCTTCTTCATAAGTAAGCGGTTTAGCAATATCATGAAATAATATCCCCAAACGTAATTCCAAATCATTTTCACATGTCTTTAAACACATCAAAGTATGCTCCCAAACATCATATACATGAAAAGGACTATTCTGTTCAAAATTTTCCATTAAAGTTAATTCCGGTAAAAACACTAAAAAAATATCAAAAAACTTTTTTAAATAGAACGAAATTCTATCCAATACCATTATCTTAGAAAACTCATCACGAATTCTCTCGGCTGGAACTTGTCTCAACAGCTCTTTATTCTCAAACATATACTCAGCCGTCTGAGAATCAATTTTCATTTTATATTCCCCAGCTAACCTAATAGCTCTTAATATCTTTAAAGGATCTTTTATGAAGTTTTCATCCTCATTACCGTTAAGCCTAATAATAGAGCTCTTTATATCCACTAATCCAGAAGCATAATCTAATAAACCATCTTCATCTGAATAAGCCAAAGCATTCATGGTAAAATCTTTCGTTAACAAATAACTCTCAATATTATTTTCCTTAGTACCATATTTTATTATTTCCATTGGAAACTTAGAATTAGGAATAATTAACGTTTTCTTTTCGTCACCAATAATATAAGGTTTATATATTTTGAATTTTTTTAATAAATCATCTAGATTGGCGTTAGTTGCTATAGTATATTTTTTAGGTTTAATATCTAACACTAGATTTCTTACCGTACCTCCTACCAAATAGCCATCATAATTATTATCATACAGAATCAACAATACTTCATTTACTGGTTTAGGAATAACTATATTCATACTAACACCTCCTACTCTATCATAAATATTATACCTTATTTTCATTTATTTTGTATATCTTTTAACAAACACAATGTAAAAGAAAGACTACTACTTATGCTCATTATTTTCCATCAAGACCTCTACTATTACATCACAAGTCTTATTAAAGCCATTAAAATCAAATCTTTTATATGATTTAAACCATTCACACTCTTTTTTCACAACATTTTTAAATCTCTTACTAACATAATCTTTATCTCCAAAAATATATATATAACTTAAAATGTCATAATAGTAATTTTCATTAGTATTCAAAACACTTAAATATTCTTCTTTAGTGCCTTCTTCCAAGAGTTTTCTAAAGCCCTCCATATTATGATACAGTTTATCTCCATAAGCATTCCTTTTGGGCATATATTTAGCCAAAATTAACATTCCTATTACGCAAACAATTCCAAATAAATAAGCAATCTCATAGATACTATTAGTCCCAAATATAAACGCAAATATTAATAATAGCAAAATAATAGTCAATATAACTGGCACTAAATAGTTTCTAATTCTATTAAAATCTATAAGCGCTATAAACTTATTAATCACATAAAAGCTAATAAATTCTATCAATAGAGCTAATAACAAAAACAAAGAATTATTAACAGCTATAAAAGGATTAATAGTTATTAATACTAAACATATTATCGCCATACTTATTATCATATTCTTTTTACTACTTGTATCCCTTTCAAAATACTCATATTTTTTCTTTTCCATATTTTCGTTAGCTAGTATTCTATCCATTGTCCTTATTATTTTTACATCCTTAACACTAATATCCGTACAATATTCTTTCTTTTTTTTATTAATTACTTCTTCAAAAGTTCCAACAAAAGTCTTCATAAATATAGCATCAAATATTAATCCCTCACTATAAGAATGACCAGTATAATTCCTAAGCCTAACAAATCGAATGTCATCCTTAGTCTCTTCAATTTGCATGAACCCTTTACTACACAAAGAAAAAATCAAACTAATTATATCTTTTCTATTTATCTCCTCGTTATATAATCTTGCCACCTCTATTAACGATAACTGTCTCACAGGATTCATTCTCTTCTCTATTTCTTTTCTTCTATCTTTACCATAATAATACCAAAGTGCATAACTAAAACCCAAGCAAACAACAGGAAAGACAAAAGAAAAAATAGTTAACAGACTAACGCTACTCTTAACACTTCTTTTAACGCGAAATCCAACCACATCATTACTTCTCAAATCAGTAAATTTTATAGAAATAGTATTATCATTAACAAAACCCTTATACTTTCTATTTTCTTTTCCATTGATAAAAACGGTTAAATCTTCAGCCTCATAACCCTGTTCAAACACTATTTGTACAATTAATGATTCAATATTTTTATCTATTCCTTCTATTATCTCAAAATATTCATAACTATCATTTTGTTTATAACTAATATCATACTCAGAATTAATAACAACTCTCTCTTGATCAACTAAATTGTCTAAAAAGATTGTATTATCTCTCATATTATATTTTATATTACTATTAACATTATCTAAATTAACATGATAGCCAAAAAGGCTCCCTGGCATCTTGCCGCTCATCGGAACGCGAACAGCCAATTGATTATCTGTATTATCTATAATTATTTGTTTATTTATATGATTTTGATCGTTTATTACCATTACGACTTTAGCATTATCTATAGCAAAGACTATGTTCATGTCAATAAACAACATTAAGAAGAACAGCATCATCTTTTTCATGGGACACCTCCTTATTTTATACATTATATCATAAAAAAAATGGTAAAAACCATTTTTTACTCATCAGCTAAATTATCAAAATATCCCTGTATAAACACGACAGGAGTACCTTTATCTCCACTACCACTGGTTAAATCACACAATGACCCAATCAAATCAGTCAATCTTCTTGGCGTAGTTCCTTGCGTAATCATTTGTCCTTTTAAATCTTTATCCTTTTTCCTAATCTCATCTTGGATGGCCTTTTTTAACTCATCTCCTTTTAAATCAGGATATTTATTATCTGAAACAAACTTTAGTTTTATTTCGTTAGGAGTACCCTCAAGACCACTAGTATAAGCAGGCGAAACAACAGGATCTGCCAATTCCCAAATATGCCCAACCGGATCCTTAAACGCGCCATCACCATATACCATTACTTCTATAGTCTTACCAGTCGCTTCTTTTAATCTTCTTTGAATTCCTTCAACTAATTGTTGCCCAGTCCTAGGGAACAACTTCAATCGTTCTTCCGTAGATTTATTAGAGCCTAACATACCATATTTTTCATTATAACCACTACCATCAATCGGTTCATTCATAATTTCATACAAGCCATAAACTTTTGCCCCGTTATCAACAAGCAATTTTTTTGTCTTCATTCTCGTATGAATATCACAACTTAATACATTATTAGTATATTTCAAAATATCTGTTGCCTTATTAGAAAGAACAAATACCGCTTCACACCCTTCTTTTTCTATTAACTCTTTATAAAATTTAATCATATTAATTCCTGTAAATGGATGTAGCCAATCACCAAAAGTTTTCATATACTCATCTTCGGTAATAATACTACCCAAATTATATTCACTATTATCCAATCTTTCTTCATCTAATATTCCATTACCAACTTCATCACTCGGAAAAGATAATAATACATACAATTTCTTCGTACTTCTGGCAATAGCTTTTAAAATAATAGAAAATCTATTTCTACTCAATATTGGGAATACTATTCCTAACTCCTGTGGATTATTAAACTTGTTTTTTATATCTTGAGTTACTTGATCTACAGTAACATAATTACCTTCACTTATTCCTACAACAGCTTCTGTAATAGCAATAACATCTCTATCATGAAATTCAAATCCATTATTCTTTTGGGCTTCCAATACTGAATTAACTACTATACTCTCTAAATCATCATTTTCTTTAATTATAGGGGTTCTTATCCCTCTTACAACCGTTCCTAAATCTCTCATTATTTAACCACTCCTATGATTAAATTATATCATTATATCTTATAACCAACTATAAATAATTCATTCGTTTTACACAAAAAAAGATATAAATATTTATATCTTAATCTCTATTTTACTATTCTTCTTATTTATATTTACAAACGAATCAAACAAAGAACATAAAGCTAGCGATATCAAAATTCCTCCAATAATATCCGTCAACCAATGTACTCCTGATGCTAATCGCGTTAATACAATTAAAACCATCAAAACAATTGTAAGAGCATTAAAAACATTTAAAGCACTTTTTTTACTAATAATACTTTTACTAACTATTAAACTACTAACACATATACATATTGCCAACATAGTATGTGAAGAAGGATAAGAAGCTTCTAAACCATCCAGCAATACCGGTCTATAATTAATAACAATAAATTCAAACAATATATATACTAATCCCACCAAAATATAAAACATTCCTAACAGAATAATATTTCTATCAACCTTAAAAAAACTTTTTCTTTCAAATAACTGTTTTATACCAATTGCTCCATACAGAACTACCAACAAAAAAGAAACATACCCTAACACTGTACTTATCTTATAAAAAGCATCGTTATACGGCAAAATATTCTTAAACGAGTTATTTATAGTAGCCAACCCAACTGCACTACCATTGGGTCCAATACTATGAACATCAACATTTTTAACTACTATAGTAAAAACAACAAACAACAGAAACAAAACACCACTAAAAATAAAACTTTTTTTATTCTTTGACATTCAAAAATCTCTTCCTTACTATAACTCTCTATTACGAGCTCTCCACCATTTTAACATATATTAGAACAAAAACAACCATCAAAACTATCTATAATAATAAAACTGTTGTTTTTTATGTAACTAACAACAGACTACTACAAGATCCGATAGTTGCCTAAGTATCAAAGAAATGCTATAATTAAAAAAGAGGAGATGAGTATTATGAATAAAAATATAATAGATACATATTCAACAATCATAGAATTAAAAAATGTTATAAGAACAGGATGGAAAGAAGTCGGAGTTTCCCCAAATAAAATCGAATCTATAATGGATCATATTGGTGGTAGTGTATTTCTAGCAATGATAATTAGTACAGAAAAGAATTATACATTAGATATGACTAAAGTATACGAAATGATAGCAATAAACGAAATCAAAAAACTTGAAACCAATAGTGAGTATTCTATAGGAAATACTACACAATACTCTGAAGACTTTGTAATATCGCTTCTAGGCAAATTATCAAACAGTTCTAGATTAATTAACATATATAAAGAATTTAAAAATGGTGAAACAGAAGAAGCAAAATTCGTTGGTATGATTCTAAAACTCGAATCAGACTTCCAAGCAAAGAAATACGAACTAGATGGTGAATTTACCCTAGAAAATGCCAAAAAAGATATTGAAAACTATCCCGAAGAATTAAAAAGTCAACTTACTGATATCAAAAAAGCTTCTGATGGATGGTTAACATACGATAAACAATACTATAATAACGAATTCAAAGAAATTTCTGAAGAACTTGGAGAACAATAGAAGACAGAAGTCTTCTTTTTTATTGGTTTAAAAAACATCAGATTATTAATATACACGTGATATAACTTATGGTGACTCAAGTCATTTTCAAATATAACGGTTTTAACAACCTAATTATAAAGACTCGAGTCATTTTTTATGGATAAAAATGTTTTTATTAATGGTAATACAACCAATATGATACTTCCGCCATTAACAAAATATGGACTTATCATTAATCTTTTGGTAATATTTAATTAGGTGATTTTATGGATATTAAAAGAAAGATTGCAATATTAGAAGGATGCCTTAGTAAAGCCAAATTGGACACAGAGTATAACATTCAAGTTGCTTGGGATAATATTACCCCTGGAGAAGTTCAACAATACATAAACAATGCCAAGGCTTATCTAAATAGTATGCACCAATTAGATTTTGATGTTAGAGATCAAGGCATTGCTAATTGGCATAAAAAATTGGATTCCTTATTGGGCATTTTCCCGGAATATCGCAAACAAGAAGATAAAACAAGTAAAATGGGACTTTAAGCCCATTTTTTTTATGCTCTTAATAATACTTCATTACTTCTTCGAGAGTTGAAATTAAAGATTGCTTCTACTCTCTATAATCAGTTGATAGCAATAACTATTGACGCTTTTCAAAAGAAGAATCCACTAACAAAGAGTATATAACGCCAAACTCTTACCATCGGATAAGAATATAACACTCTGTTTATAAAGCAAAGAAAGCGACTATATAGCAATTATTAAAGAACAATATATATAGTTTATAAAAATCAAAAACCAATCTTTTTAAAATTGATTTCTGTTTAACGCTCGAATAGTTCAAATGCAAATATCTAATGAAGTTCGCAAGTTCATAGTTTATGCATTTTTTTATTTGGAATTTCATCACATACTTCCTAATGATAAATAACAATTATCTTTTATAAACCTAAATATCTTTTCCTTATTATTTGATTCATAAAATTTTATTAATTAATTGTAAAAAAAAGAAAATAATATATAATAATAAATCACTTGAGGAGGTTTGAAAATATGTCTAAATTAGTAGATATAAAAGGTTATTGGAATATGTTTGGCAAATCTGATTTCAATGACAATGACATGTGGATAGGAGAAATACTTTTATATGAGGACGGATGGTTTGAGGGAATAGCAACAGATCCGAACAGTCCATATACTGGAGATAGATTTATTTTTGGAGTTTATCACCCTGAAAAATTAATAGAATTATATAAATTTGCACCTATTAGTGTTAGTGCGCCATTTGTATTTCATGGCAAAAGAGATGCTAAAGGTTATGATGGAGTATTTGAAAGAATTGAGTTGTTTGGATCAAGGCCACGCGGTGTATCTCAAATAATTACGCAATATGCTGAAGCAGTTAGAGGAAATATTGAAGAAGAAACTAACGAATTAGAAAAAAGAATTCAAGGATATAAGCAAAGCATTATGGACGCAACTTGTAAAGAATTCTATGTTAATGCAATTGCTATGAGAAATAGAATGTGTCAATTATTTTTAAGAAATTATGAAGGAATAGAGTTTTCTCTCGAAGAAACACAACAGATTATGGAAGAATGGCAACCCGTTAACGACAGAGTCATGAATGCTACAACAGAAGAAGCAATAGGACTTATTAAAAAAATGACCAATTATTTACCAGATGATGATGATGATGATTTACCATATAATTAAATAATAGAAATACAAAAGAACGGCTTATAAATAATTGCCGTTCTTTTTTTGTCTAATAAAAATCTTCAGCTGCTTTGCCTCTTCTCTATTAATAAGATTAGATACCCTAATAAAAAATCGAACTATTTCTAGTTCGACATTATTATTAAATGGAGCAGGTGATGGGAATCGAACCCACGTTATCAGCTTGGAAGGCTGAAGCTCTACCATTAAACTACACCTGCAATTAAAGTAGGCATCTTTAATTATACACATTTTTCCAAATAATGCAAGTATTAATGCCCACTTTTATAGTTTTATACCTTAATTTTTCCCCTCAGCATACTTTCTAACCTCTTCAGCATCATCAAAATGGGTTTTTTCACGACCAAGTATTTGATAATCTTCATGACCCTTTCCTAATATTAGAACAATATCATCGCCTTTAATCATATCTAAAGCTTTAACTATAGCTTTTCTTCTATCCAATTCAACTTCATAATTATTTGTTTCTACTCCGGCCAAAATATCATCCATAATCTTTTGTGGATCCTCCGTACGCGGATTATCAGAAGTGAAAACAACATAATCGCTCTTTGTCGCAGCTATATTCCCCATAAGAGGTCTTTTCTTAGGATCACGATCCCCACCGCATCCTATTAAAGTAATTACTTTCCCTTTCACTGTACCAACAAAGGCATCAATTATTTTTTCTACAGCATCAGGAGTATGAGCATAATCAACTACTGCTTTTCCTTTGCCAACCCTTATTTGCTCACATCTACCTTTGGGCGGATATATATCTTTAGTAATATCAATAATGTTATCCACACTATACCCTAAAGAATTAACCATTGCTAAAGCCATCAAATAATTATAAACATTAAAACTACTTGTTAAATTAGTTTCTATATCATATTGCTTCCCAAATATAGAAGCATCTATCCTTGTACCTTTATCGGTATTAGAATAGGAATTAATAACAAAATCAGTACCTTTTTTTCCCAAAGTAAGGCATTCTTTATAATTATTTAACCAATAACTGCTATAAGGATCATCTACATTAACCACCATTTTACCGGTTAATTGTTTTAACAATAATAACTTAGCATTCAAATAATCATCCATCGTCTTATGATAATCAAGATGATCTTGGGTTAAATTAGTGAATGCTGCCGTTTTAAATTTAAGTCCCTCAACTCTCTTTTGATGTAGAGCGTGTGAACTTACTTCCATTATTACTGCCTCACAATTTTTATTTTTAGCTTCTAATAACAATTCATATAAATCTAATATATTAGGAGTCGTATTTGGCAATTCCACTACATCTTCTCCAGGAATATAAAAACCTATCGTACCTATATAAGCAGTTTTCTTTCCTAATTTATTAAGCATTTGATAAGTTAAATAAGCAGTAGTTGTTTTACCATTAGTACCGGTAATTCCCAATATATCCATAGTATTAACATCCTTTGAATAATTACTAGAAACATAATTGGTAAGCCATTCTCCAGTATCTTTAACAATTTCTTTTGGAACACTGCATTCAACATCTTCTTCAACAACAACTTTTACAGCACCATTTTCAATAGCATTATTAATAAAACTATGTCCATCAACAACAGACCCTCTTAAAGCAACAAAAATATCGCCTTCAGAAACTTTACGGGAGTCAATTTTAACATTTATCATAATATCACCTAAACATAATATACCACATAAAACTTATTACTAAACTAAAAAATTAAAAATAACCATTTTAAATCTTGTAATTTTTTGATTTTTATATTATATTTTTCATAAGGGTGGATTTATGAGTAGATTTATTGGAGAAAATAGTTCAACTAAAGATATTACTAAAGTTCCTAATACTTTAATGACAGGGCTAGTTTTCCTATTTCTATCTACTATCGTTTTATTTATTTAGAAGATATTTTGCGCAAAAATATCTTCTTTTTTTTAAAGTATCAGCCCTAAAGAAGGAGGAGATTTATATGAAAAAGAAAAAAATGATGTACGACATCGACGAAATGCCACCAGCTGGCAAAAGTATAGTTTTAGCTTTACAACATGTATTTGCAATGTTTGGAGCAACAGTATTAGTGCCAATATTAGTAAATGCTGCAATTAAAAGTGCCGGAGTAAAGGGAGAAGCATTATCAATTGCTGTTGCACTAGTTACTGCCGGAATAGGAACTTTAATTTACATCGCTTGTACAAGAGCAAAATCGCCAGTATTTCTTGGCAGCTCATTTGCTTTTATAGCACCCGTTTCAGCAGCTTACATTGCAGGTGCTAGCAAAGGAGGAATAAGCGGCGGATTAGCAGGTGCTATGACCGGAATAATGGTTATAGGTATAATATATATAATTGTATCTATTATTATCAAAATAGCCGGAAAAGCATGGATAGACAAGGTTCTACCACCTATAGTTATCGGACCAATGATTATGATTATCGGTCTTGGATTAGCAAGTAGTGCTGTAGGAAATATATTTGATACAAGCATACCTGTAAAAGGTATCGCATGGAAAGGACCTGTAGTTGCTCTAATAACATTCTTAACAACAGCATTAATAATGACAAGAGCAAAAGGATTCTTCAAAATAATACCATTCTTAGTTGGTATTGTCGTTGGATATTTAGCATCTTGCATATTAGGCTTAGTAAACTTTGAAGCAGTAAAAGCCGCAACCTGGTTCCAAATACCAAAATTCCACATACCATTTGTTAGCTACAAACCAAATATTTTAATAGCATTGACAATGGCACCTATCGCCTTAGTTACAATGGCAGAACATATCGGTGATCACAAAGCTCTAAGCACAATAATAGACAGAGATCTTCTACAAGATCCAGGATTAGATAAAACTCTAATGGGTGATGGATTAGCAACATTTGTTGCCGGCTTACTTGGTGGACCAGCTAATACAACATATGGCGAAAACACCTCTGTCGTAGGTATGACAAGAAATGCATCAGTTGGAGTAATTGGTATCGCGGCTGTATTAGCAATTATCCTTGGATTTCTCGGAAAATTTACAGCAATCGTTCAAACTATACCTAATCCTGTATTAGGAGGCGTATGTTTATTATTATACGGATTCATCGCTGTCAATGGTTTGAAAGTATTGATAGAAAACAAAACAGACTTCTCAGCTAACAAAAACATCATTATAGCGTCAGCAATGTTAGTTTTAGGATTAGGAGGAGCTGCATTCTCAATCGCAACAGGCAAAGGCTTATCAGTGCAAATTTCCGGAATGAGCCTAGCTGCAATAGCTGGTATCTTACTTAATCTATTAATTCCAGATGAATTTGAAGAAGATGCAATTATAGAAATAAAAGAAGATAGCAAAAAAATTAAAGAAGAAGCTGCATCCAAAATTGACGAACTAAAAAAAGCAATTAAGGAAGAATTAACAATAGAATTAAAAGATGAAATACTAGATGAAATTAAAACAGAACTAAAAAAAGATAATAAGAGTAAAAGAGGTAAATAAAAATATTAATGAAAAATGTACATGAATTGAAGCATCCCTTAATAGAGCATAAACTTGCAATATTAAGAGATAAAAAAACAGGAACAAAAGAATTTAGAGAACTAATAGAAGAAATTGCGTCTTTCTTATGTTACGAAGCATTATCTGATGCAAAATTAGAAGAAGTTGAAATTGAAACGCCAATTTGCAAAATGAAAACCGGTAAACTAAATGAAAACAAATATGCTTTCATTCCAATTTTAAGAGCCGGTATGGGAATGCTAGATGGTGTAATAAGCGTAATGCCTAATGCTAAAATAGGTCATATAGGAATGTATCGAGATGAAGAAACATTTGAACCAGTAAACTATTTCTTCAAAGTACCAAAAGATATAGAGAAAAGAGAAGTTATAGTTATTGACCCTATGTTAGCTACTGGGGGCTCAGCTATAGATGCAATCGACTTACTAAAAAGTAAAGGCGTAACAAAGATTAAATTTTTATCAATAATATCTGCCCCAGAAGGGTTAAAAGCAGTAACAAAAAAACATCCAGATGTAACTATATATACAGCTCACATAGATGATCATTTAAATGAGAATAAGTATATAGTCCCAGGCCTAGGAGATGCTGGAGATAGAATTTATGGAACAAAATAAGAATCGATATATTATCGATTCTTTTTTAAAAGGAATAATGGCGTTCAATTACAGTATCATCATCTTTTTTAGCTTCAGTAAAATCAGTAAAATCCATAAGACTATCTGTAAAAACACTACCACTAATATTAACGTCCTTAAAAGAAGCCGCGTTAAAATCTAAACCCGAGTAGTTACCACGACTCATATCTTTATTATATACTATTTGTGGATCGATACGCGCATTTGAGCCACTAAAATCTAACTCGGAAACTTTTACATTCTTAAAACTTATTAAAGTAAAATCTATCAAACTAAGAAAACTTATAAAGTATGGATTAAGCTCTAGATGATCTCCAACTTTTATAAACAAAAGATCTTCATCTACCTTTATTCTTCCTACTATCGATAAATCCCCTAATTCTTTTAATTCTTTCATCGCGCCCAAAATTAACTCCCACAATTCCTTGGCTCTTTTAGTTTTTCTTAATATTTCTTCTTGCTCTTGAATTTCTTTTGCTTTCTCTAAATCCTCAATATACTTTTTTTGTTTTAATTCCTTAATTTCGCTAACTAATAATTTCCAAAAATTCTCATCTTTTTTCATTTTAGTTTTAAATAATTCATAAGGCATTATTTTTTCTTTTACAGGACTTATTCTAATAGATCTACTCCATCTCTTGTTCTTCATCATTCCGCTAATATCTATAACATCAAAAGGAGTCAAATAATAATAGGTATCATTTATTTTCATTATATTTTTATCAAAATTAATATCCAATGCTATAAAATCCTTTTCAGGATTGCCGCTCTGTTTATCAGTCTTATTATAAGCCAATTCATCATACGTACCCAAACTTTTTCTATACAAAAATATTTTACCATCATCATCAATAAACAATTTGTAATACTGGTTTTCCATAAAAATAGTCATTTGCCCTATGAATTCAGTATATGCTCCATTTTCAAACTCATATTCAAATACAAGCGGTTTATACATAAGAGTGTCATACGCTCCAGTAGCGTCATTATAAAAATAATAATGTGTTCTTCCTAATCTAGTCCAACTAATTCCATAAGTATATTCTTTTGAAGTGTTAAACCTCCCACGAAGAGGACATACTCGCCTATCGTTAAAATCTATATAATAACTAACACTATAATTATCAAACGCACCCCCATTATTACTTTTAACTCCAAATAATCCAGGATATCCTGTTTCACAGATATATTTATTTTTAATAACACTAATCAGTTTACCATCACTGTCTTTTATTAAAGAATCATTACCATCATGTTCAATCACAAATCGCGGTAAAGCAAGATCCCTTGTTTCTTGTTTTTCACCATCTTCATACTCGCTGATTTCAAAGACAAGATCTAAATATTCCTGATAAAGTTCTTTTAATGCTTCTTCTTCCATTTGCCTCTCCTATACAAAAAACTGTTCATACCATATCAAAAAAGAATAAATAGTCCATACTTTTTTATAACAATCTTTCTTTCTGTTTTTATGTTCTTCTAATAGTTTATTAATTTTTTTGATATCAAAAAATTTCGAAGCAGTATCACTATTAAACTTTTCTTTTATATCTTTATAAAGATCTTCTTCTCTAATCCATTCTCTAAGAGGCACTGGAAAACCTAACTTTTTCTTCTTATAGGCTTCATTTGGAATAACACTTTTTGCAGCCAATCTTAAAGCAACTTTAGTAGTTGTTTTATCTATTTTAGCTTCATCAGGTAGTTTTCTAGCCACTTCATATACTTCTTTATCTAAAAAAGGAGTTCTAGCTTCTAAACCAAACATCATAGTATTTCTATCTACAGCATGTAAAAAATCCCTAACCAACCAAAAGTAATAATCAATAACTTGTCTTTTTACAAGATTAGGTTGATCTTTATACTCTTCATAAAACGGTTTAACTATATCTTTAGTATTAATCTGATTGCTTAACTTAACCAATCCTTGTGCTTCCTTATCTCTAAAAATTCGACCCAAGCCAATATTTACATCTTCAAGTTTTCTTCCTCTTCTATATACAAAATTAAATCCTCTAACCTCAGGAATCAATCCTGCAATTCCGGACGCCACTCTCCTTATTGGATACGGAATTCTCATATACCAAGATTGATCTA
>CADCFX010000004.1 GCA_902800945.1 uncultured Erysipelotrichaceae bacterium
GTATACATTTTTACCTTTCCCTCTTCGTAGGGAATAAACTCTTCTATTTTTCTTGTTAATGTATTATATAATTTCATTTTTATCCTCTTTCTATTATTGTTTTTTTATTATGAAAGACAACATCGTTTAGAAAGAAATAATTCCTGTATATTAAGCATTGTATCATCCCCTTAAATTAGGTATATTATACTATATTATGAGGTAAGTTAAAAGCTATTTTTTATCTCTTATATTCATAAAAAAAGAACTATTAAGTTCATTTTTTTATCTTCTTGTAAAATCTAATATACTTTTTTATTTTAAATGATAAGAACATGATGATTAAAAAAGCCGTAATACTTATAGTTAAAGCAATATGATCGGTAGTAACGGGATTATCAACTATTTCAGTATTATCAATTGTTGATATTTGATCAGTTATACCCTTTTGTTGTTCATCATCTATTATTGGTATTTCTTCCCATTCAGATTTAATTATAATGTTGTGTTTAGGCATTCTTATGTATGTCTTACCACCATCTTTTATTACTTCAAGATTAATTTCTTCATTCGTATCACTATTAATAAATATAAATCTTTTGAAGCTATAGCCATCTTTATTCTCGTGTCTTATTTCTACTGGTTGGGTTTCTATGGCTTCTTTAATATCAGCATCTACTAATTGATCCACCTCTATTTTGTATTTTTCTTGATTTTTAGGAACGTTATAAGGGTTTTCTCTAGTACCTAAGCCTGATAATAATAAAACATCGTTTTTTATAGCAATTAGTGGTCTAACTCCTGAGGAAGCCGTCATACTATTTCTGTTAATAAATCCTTGAGAATTAGGATATAGTATTTTATTAGAACTATTAGGAGTCATTGCCCAATAGGCTGCTTTTACTAAAGTCCAGCTATCGTAATAATTATCGGTATCAACTCCATTATACTGGGCCCCAGCATACATCAATTCGTCAGTGTTAATAAGCGCAACAGGATATGTTAGCTTTCCATTACCTATTTCACCAATAGAAAAAGCGTCTTCTTCCCGAGCACATGCAAAGGTTGGTTTACCATCCTGCAATCTTTTCCAAACGTTATAATGACCCGCTTCAGAATTATACTCGCGGTCATTACAAAAAATAGTATCAGCAAAGTTATCTGCTTCATTGCCAAATTTTTCTTCAAACCATTTATCTATTTCTGATTTTATATTAGAATCTTTAGCATTAATAGTTCCTGCTTCATCTGGAATCATATACCCGATATTATCAGCATTATCAGCTAAATTGTACTTAATTTTATTGGGTATAGCATAAAGACTTGCATCCTCTGCTAAACATTTATCATCTGTTACAGTTCCAGCATATAATAGTTTTATTTTACCATCTGTGGTTGTTCTTAATATTTGCCAACAATAGTTTTTAAAAATAACATAGTTATTATCTATTTTACCACGATAATACATTATTTTATTGTCTTCATCTACAGAAGTACTATCTATATATACTCCTCTTCCATTTGTCTCAGATGAAGTATGGGCAAAATCTATACCATTTTCATTAGCTACATAGGTACTTTTTATATTATCCATAACCGCTTGTTTTTCAATTTCGTCATATAGATAAAAATATCTTTCTATGGCATATGTTTTGATATCTACTAGTAACAAAATAAAGAGAAATAACATAGTCTTTATTATTCTTTTCATACTATCACCTATAATAAATTATAGCACTAATATTTTACATTTGTAACTTTTTAATTTTGATGAAGGGTTATTTCTATATTGGCTAATGATCCTTTAAAGAATCGAAATGGTTCTCCACTAGAATTATAAGAGCAACCGAATACTACACCTTTGTTGTAGTATTTAGGCATTGTCCAATTGGCTTGATTATAAAGCGTTACATTATTGTGTTCGGGAGATGATCCTGTTATTGAAGTACTTACTATTCCGTTTACTCTTTTTATCTCAAAATGAATAGGTAGATTAGAAAGGCTAGTACTTTTACTACTATTTGTACCACCCCATCTGTAGTTAAGGAATACGTTTGTAGTTTGTCTTGTGTTAAAACGAACAACGAAGCCTGGATAGGTATTTTGAGATTCATCTTTAGAATTCATGATTGTGGTTTGTTCTAAGCCACTATTCATGATATGACTAGTATCAAAGGAGTATAAATCAAAAACGATTTCAAAATCTTTATTGATATTATCTTCAGAATAGAGTTTTATACCAGAATCTAAGTATTCATCTACACCATTGAAGCTAATTAAAGGAATATGAGGGAAATATTCATAAATTGAATTCCATTTAGCATATAGGTTCATATCACCATTTACGATATAACTAGAATCTACAAGGGTATTAAAGGATTGATCAGCATACCAACCAACAAATTCACCAATGTAGGTGCAGCCTCTTTCTTTTGGAGTTCCTGGTTCTGATAGCGAGCAGGTCTCTTTGTTGGGCGGTGTTGGAAGCGCTCCAAGCGGGTCACCGATTACGACATCCATATCATCATACGTTTCTCCACCGTTGCTGACGAAATGAATTGTTGCACTATTGGCTTTTTTAAACCGAAAATTAATATAAGAATTTAAGGTAGTATTGGATGTATCTGTACCGTCATAGTGAAATGTAATGTTAAAAGTGGCAGTTTGACCAGCTAATAACGGATCTCCTACAATCAAGCCATTAAGGTCATAAGTAATATTGGTATTATCATAGAAATTATTATCATAGGTAGAACCATTATATACATAGTCTTCATTCGTCATATTGATTATGCTAATTTGATAAGTAATTGTTGATGAACTATCATTTCCTAAGACGATATGACTATCTAATGTGGTTTGATAATACATATTTATTGATGATAAAGACGGATTTGCTCCATTATTAGTTTGATAAGTGACATTTGATATGGCAATACCAGTTTGTTTATCAGCAAGTGCATATCCAGATATATTTAAGTTAACATCTGATATTTGAGCATAACCTATGCTCAATAAGAATGTCGCAAAGATAATGACAATTATAAAAATAATGCTTCTCTTATCGTGCATGGTACACCACCTTATCTTATAAATTAGTATATAATACATATTAAATAAAATCAAACCCCCTTTAGGAGATTTGATTTTATTCTAAGATATGATTTTGGCAAAACATTTATCTATGAAATCATTATCATTTATTTTGTTTTCTACATACTTATTATAGGCTTTCTTATTAATATTTTTGCTACTAATATCTTTGTAATTTGGAAAGTTTTTCTCAAGGGTGTCTCTTTTTACTTGGTAAGATGTTCCACTAAAATTATATTTTATATATTGTAAATTATCTATTAGTAAGAAAAATGATACAGAATTGTATATAATGCTTTTTTCTAAATAATGATTTTCATTAATATACCAATCAGTAATATTATAGTTAATGATTAGTCCTAGATCTTTGGAATCTATTTCAAAAACATATCCATACTCTGATAGAGGCAGTGATCTAATTAGATTGCCAGTATTACTATTGTTCCCAATATACTTATTTTTATATTTAATAATATTATCGATACCTGATTTAATTCTATTAAATGGACTTACCGGAACAGTGTCCATTGTATATTCTTTTTTAGTATCAACTATTATGTATTCATTTGGGGTATTAGTATTAATTCGATAAACATTATAAAATGAGTTTTCACAAACGTAGACTAAATCATTGGAGGTCTTAATTGTACAAAATCTGGGTATTTGGTGGAGGCTTACTACACTAATATAATCTATTGTAAATAATACTATTAGGAGTAGAATAATGTAACATATATTAATTATTATCTTTTTAGTAATTGAAATTTTTTTTAATAGTTTATTAATACCTATTAGAGATATTAAGCCGCCAATAACAGAATAAATACTCCCCCAAGAACTATCTGAAGGAAAGATTGTCATAGCTGTAATAGATATTAAGATACCTAAAACTATTAATGCTATACCAAGGGTATTATTACTAATATTTATTTTCTTAGTTGAATAATCAATGGTATTAATTATATTCTCTTCGAACCTTTCTTGGTACTTTTCCTTTTTTATTCTTTCTCCACTTAATAACTCGTTGATAGTAATATCTAATTCGGCACATAAAGGCTTAAATAAGGATAAATCCGGCATATTTCGGCCATTTTCCCAATTACCTATAGATTTGTCCGTAACACCTAGTTTTTCGGCCAATTCTGACTGGGTCATATTTTTATGTTTACGACACTCGGCAATAAACTTGCCTATTTTCTCTTGATTCATATTATTTCTCCTTTCATGTCCATAAGTATAGATTTATCTACATATTTTTAACAGGAAATAAATCTAGGGTTGGAAATACTTAGAAACTAGAATACAGATTTCTAGTAGTATTCTATCATAAAAAAACATTCTATTAATAAGAATGCTTTTTGTTATCAAGATAGTTCATTGAAAGTAAACGGGTTTTCTTTGGTTCCATCGCCATCTTTGATTGTAACTATATTATTTAGTGATATTGCTGGTCGAACTCCGCCGCTACTTCCATTTACATAACCAGTATGGACATTATCGGTCATGGTATGAACAACACCAACATACATATAATTAGCACTTTGTAGAGATGGTGACATAGTCCACCATACTTGACCATTACTTAGATAATTAATTCCGTCCTGGTTCCATCCATAGCCAGCCATAGCGGCCTCATCTAGAGTCAATAAACCAATTGGATAATCCAATTCACCATTACCATTTTCTGTACTAGTAGTAAAACTATCATTAGGTGCACAAGTTAAACTAGGTTTACCTAATTCAGTAATTCTATAGTTAGCACTAAATGTTAGTTTGTCAGTAAGATTACCATTTTTATCCCAACCACCTAAACTATGAATGCTTCTATCATTACACCATGGAGTATCTTCTAAATAGTTAGTATAATTTAATAAATTAGCTTCATACCAGTTATCAATTACTGTTCTAACATCTGATTTAGTGGTATTTACTTGTTCTGTCATATCATTTTTAATTACGTCTTCGATGGTTTCACCACCCGTTAGATTGACATAGAATTGTAGAGTAGATCTTGTCATATAGACGAAGCTGACGGTTGTACAAGTACCAGTAGTATTCCAACATGTATAATGGTGAGACGCAACTTTTTCATCTCTTTCACTAGCATAATTAGCATCTTTAGCGTATCGATCATCATTTAAGACATATTGACCATTTTCGTAGGTAACATCATTAGCAAAGATTGTACCATTAGAGATTGCCGTGTTTTGTTTATATTTAAAGGCATGGCCGCCAGAATAATTATAACCAATAGCTTTAGTATTGCCGTAATCAGTATTATATTTTACGCCTGAAGCAATTTGCGTATCGGCCCCTTCGCTTAAACATTTGCCATCAGTAGGAGTACCATTATATATCATCTTTATTCCGCCAGTTACGGTAGTACGGACGATTTGCCAGCAGAAATTAGCAAATAAAGCGTTATTGTTTACGACACTACCACGATAGTAATAAATTGGAACATCATCATTTTTAGTAGGAGCAAAAATATATTTACCCTCTCCGTTGGTATCACTAGATGGCTCTAAGAAATCAACACCTGTTTCCGCTTCAACTTTTTCACTCTTTTCATCATCGATTAGAATATCATCTTTAACTATGTTATATGTTTTCCTTTCTTTATATTCGGGAATGACTACATTTGATTCAATATTTAAATTACAATAACAAAGCGAAAAGACTTTTATGGGAACTAATAATAGTCCACCTATTATCATATATTTAGCAACTTTGGTTTTCCGTTTGACAAGCGCTATAACAATTATTATTAATGAAAGTGAGAAAAATACCATCTCTTTGTATATCGCCATCGTTGATGTCTCAGGGTTTATTACCACATTATTATTAGCAGTATTATTAGCAGTATTACTAACAAACTTAAATGCAACTTTTTCATTGTTATTATAAACGCCATCTTGATAGTTACTTTTATCTATTTTATTCTTATATCTTACTGTTAAATATACTATTTTAGTTGTTCCGGTTTTGATAATTTTACTATTATCTTCTGTATCTAAAGTATAAGCGATTACATCATCCCGATTATAGATTGAATCATCAATATTATAATCTTGGGAGGAATCATTAGTTAATGTTACTTTATAGGTTACATAATCATCTACTTCTAATAATTTAACATTTAAATATATTGTATTATCCTTTACATTTGTTTCTTCTAGTTCCGTAGCCCCTTCACTTTTTTTGCTAAATTCGATAGATTGTATTCTAATGTAATTATCATCACAAATCTCCGCCTTAGCTAGGAAAGGAATGCATAATAATAAAGCTATAATTGATATTATTCTTTTAATACTCATAAAAATCTCTTCCATTCTATGTTAATTGTATAATTTTATTAAGAAATAATCTATATTTTTTGAAAAAATATGCAATTTTTGTATCTTTTCGCACAAAAAAAGTTGAAACGAATTTCAACTTATTTTCAAATGGTCGGGAAGACAGGATTCGAACCTGCGACCCCTAGTTCCCAAAACTAGTGCACTACCAAGCTGTGCTACTTCCCGATATAATGGTGCGCCCAAAGGGAGTCGAACCCCTAACCTTTTGATCCGTAGTCAAACGCTCTATCCAATTGAGCTATGAGCGCAATAACAACCAGCGCTATTATATATATAAAGTTCATGGATATGAACTATTTATTAAGAATGGTGACCCGCTGGGGATTCGAACCCCAGACCCTTTGATTAAAAGTCAAATGCTCTACCGACTGAGCTAGCGGATCAAGAATGGCTGCCTTGGATGGACTCGAACCATCGGAATGTCAGAGTCAAAGTCTGATGCCTTACCACTTGGCTACAAGGCAATCAAAAGTGGTGGGAGGACATGGATTTGAACCATGGAACCCGAAGGAACAGATTTACAGTCTGCCGCGTTTGACCACTTCGCTATCCTCCCGAAAAAAATGGTGCCGACTGAGGGAGTCGAACCCCCAACCTACTGATTACAAGTCAGTTGCGCTGCCAGTTACGCTAAGTCGGCAAAAAAATAAATGGTGGGCGATATAGGACTCGAACCTATGACCCCCTGCTTGTAAGGCAGGTGCTCTAACCAACTGAGCTAATCGCCCATTGCGATTGATCCCAATTAATATAACAAGTAAATCATTAATTGTCAATCTTTTACGCAATTATCAAAAAAATAAATGGTGGCTCCAACGGGAATTGAACCAGTGACACAAGGATTTTCAGTCCTCTGCTCTACCGACTGAGCTATGGAGCCAATAATGGCGGTCCGTACGGGATTCGAACCCGTGATCTTCTGCGTGACAGGCAGACGTCATAGGCCTCTAGACTAACGGACCATGGTTGCGGGAGATGGATTTGAACCAACGACCTCCGGGTTATGAGCCCGACGAGCTACCAGACTGCTCTATCCCGCGATAAATAATGGCGGAGGGAAAGGGATTCGAACCCCTGCGCCGCTTGCACGACCTTTCGGTTTTCAAGACCGACCCCTTCAACCGGACTTGGGTATCCCTCCAGCGACAAACCGATTATACCATAATATAAAAAAAGATGTCAACAATATCTTTAATATTTAGTCTAATTTTTTCTATTATTACTTTTTATTTAAAAAAACTTGCATTGCTCTTAAAAATGCGATATACTTTAGAAGTCTTAGCGAAGACAAATGCCCAAGTGGCGGAACAGGTAGACGCACAGGACTTAAAATCCTGCGAGATTCAACCCTCGTGCCGGTTCAAGTCCGGCCTTGGGCACCACTTAAAAAATAAGCGACTAGTTAGTCGCTTTTTTTATTTCTTCTTCTGCTTCTTTAATCCATGTTGGTAGGTTTTCTTTTAATATTTGAAATCCTTTTTCCGAATTCTCTGGTACACTACCACATATTCTATATTCTATATTCTTTATTGAAAGTTTTAATTTTTTGTTTTTATCGTCTATATCTATTACTTCTGCTTTTATCTTTTCTCCTAAAGATACATAGTCATACACGCTACGAATAAAGTTTTCAGACATTTCGGAAATATGTACTAGTCCACTATATCCATCTTCAGTTTTGACAAAGAAGCCATAATCTTCTATTCCGCTGACCGTACATTCTATTATATCGTTTTTCTTAGGCATATTATCCCTCTTTTCAAATAGATTATATCATTATTCAATATTTACATAAAGAATTTTATGTCTTATAATGACATTGGTGATTTTATGAGCAGCAGTAAAAAGGTTATAGCACAAATTAAAAAAGCGATTGAGGAACTACGTCCGTATTTAAATATGGATGGCGGAGATATAGAATTTATAAAATATGAAGATAAAATTGTTTATGTTAAGCTTTCTGGTGCTTGTCAGGCTTGTCTTTATACTGATGATACTTTAAAGAATGGTGTTTATGAAACTTTAAAACGTGATATTCCTGAGATAGAAGGCGTTGTTAACGTTACTTTATAAATTTAATAACATATAAAAAGCCCCCATATTGGGGGTTATTTTATTGGGTTTGTGGATTTTCAGCAGGTTGTTCAGTTGTTGTTTCAATTGGAACAGCAGGCACAGCTTCGGCAACGGCCAATGATGGTGTATTGTCTGCTGGTGTATCAGCTACTGGTGCTTCTGTCTCAATTACCGGTGGTGTATCTGGTATTGCAACCGGTTCAATAGCTGGTTGGTTTTCTGCTGGTGTTTGATTTGAAACATCACTAGTTGGAACTTCTGGTACAACACTTTCCTCTTGAGGTACAGCTTCTGTTGGAGCTGGAACCGCTTCTGGAATAGGTGTTGATTCTTGAGTTACTGTTGATTGAGCAGCTGGCTCTGGAGAAACTGGAGCGACTGGTGCAGTTGGCTCTGGAGTAACTTGCTTTTCAGGCACTGCTGGCTCTGGTGCTGCTGGCGATGTTGGTGCCGCTGGAACTTCTGGAGTTACAGGGGCAGGAGGAACAATTGACGGCTGTTCAGCAACGGTTGGAACAACAGATGGCGAAGAATAATTCGCAGGATCAAATGTTCCATTCATCATAGCAATCGTCTTATCGTTAACAGCTTGCTCTCTTTGAGATACTATTATCTCTCTCTTCTTTAGTTCTTCTTCTTTTATTCTTAATTCTTTATAAACTCTTTCAGTCATAACCATTATTAGGTTTTTTACTCCCTCAACAAATAGCTCTTGCGCTCCGGCAACTATTTCGTCTAAAGAGGCATTCTTGCCAAAACTGGATTCAACACCAAAGTCTAGTTTTATACCTAGAGATTTTAAAGCTTTAGATTGTCTTTCCATTGTTTCAGCAACGGTGTCTTCAACAGCTTTCTTAAGAGTTGTTTGTATTTTTTCTTCAACAGCTTGACTAACTGCTTCCTCTACTTTTTGTTCTAGTGGGGCTTGGATTCCTGTAATTGCAGTATCCATAGCCTTTGACACACTATTTTCAACAGCGGATGGAAGTAATTCGTCTGCTTTTTCATTTATTATTTCTGATATTTTATTATTTACTATATCTCCTAGTGCTTCTTTTACTGTATCAGCATCTAGATTTGCCGTAATTATTTTTTCTTCTTTAGCAGAAGTCCCCTCTGGTACACTAGCTGTCTGTGATGTAGGAATATCTACAGCAGGAATATCATTTGTTTCTTCAGCAGGTTGAATATCTTCTGCTATGGGATTTGTTTCTTCGGTTGAAACATCAGAATTCTCAGATGGAATCGGATCAACTGAGGCTGTTTCTGATTCTGTGTTTTCTACTTGGTCAGAAGAATTTACTTCTGGTGAATCGCTAGCGTTTGAAACGTCACTTGTCGTATCACCTTGAGGATTATCATTCTCATTGATTGATATTTCTGGAACATCTGGCATTGCTGGAATCTCAGGTACTGATGGGATTTCTGGCGTTGGTACGACCGGAGCGATGGCTGGATCTATTACAGGTGTTACCGCAGAAGATTCGTTAGTAGGATCTTCTGTGGCAGGTTCTTGGTTTACTGCTTCAGTATTGATGGCTAGTACATTGCCGCCAGCTGAATCAGGATCTTCTTCTTCCGTTTCTGCCATGTTATTAACAATTGGTATTACTGGAGTTGAAGCATCATCAGATGTATTGTCTGTTGCTCCAGCAGTTGAATCTGATGTTGATTCGGTTTCAATTGAAACAGCAGGTTCAATATTAACTTGTTCATCAACTACAGAAATTCCTGGAACAATCTCACTATCTTTATCGGTATCAACAGGTGCTGTTGGGAAAATAGAGTCGCTTGAAATAGCATTAGGATCTATTACTGGAGTCGTATCATCTGTTATTGCTACCTCTTTTTTACCGTTTGTGTAACTTTCTAATAATGTTTTTGCAGCTCCTGCTGATACGGAAATATCACGTGAATACTGATCAGCTGCATTAACGTCACTAATAATAGGGATATACTTGAATGAGCCTACACTTCCAGAAATAATTGAGCGCATAATAGTTTTTATCGTTGCCCATTCGTCATCGGTTTGAACTTTTACTATTTTGTTTCCCTTTATTTCACTTACATGCAAAACCGTGAGTCCGTGTGGATCCACTGCGTTTTCAGTTGTAATTATATATTGTTTGTTATTCTCAGGTACCATGAAAATTGACATGATATTAGAAGTAACAGACTCGCCTGATTCTTTTACTATCGTAATCTTCTCCGGCATAGCAATCCCTCTCTATTCTAAGTAAAATTATATCAAATAAAAAAAGGGTTTTCAATCATATTTTTTTGATTTCAAACCACTTACAGCCATATGCACATTTTTCTTCGATATATTTTGTTACATTTTTTACATTATTGTGCTCTTGAGCCTTTTTATTTTTGCTATCATAGAATCCTTTTAATCGTAATTTCCCATAAGCCCAATCTCCTACTATGTAGTCAAACGCATCATAGTAATCAGTTATTTTTTCTTTTAAGATTTCTTTATCAATTGCTTCCTTAACATCTTCAATAATTTCATATTGTTTGTTATTTATTTCTATTGTTTTCATACTATCCCCCTATGCTACAATACGAATATTTGGTCTTTTTTTAGCTTGTGAAATAGCTAATCTTAATTTGTTTTCCTTCTGATAGTCCAGAGGATCAACTCCATAATAATCATATATTTGTTTGTTAATATTGTCAATCTGATGTTGAGTAAATCCGGCAAACAAATCTTTTTTTATTCCAAAGAAATCATATATATCTTGCGCTAGTATCCTTCTTCTTATAGGAACTATTTTAATTTTGTTAGAAATTATAAACATATTCTTTCGAAAGTATTCATCTACTTCATATGGATTATTAGTCGATAATAAAGCAAAGGTACGGCGATAGAAATCAGAGCTGTTAGCAGTAAATAACATGTTATAGAATTCTCTTGCTTGTTCAGCGTTTAATGGGCTTTTTTTATTTTTAGCAAACATCATATCTATCATATTTTTTTGAACTGCATTAAAATATGGATTTTTTCTTTTTATATGAAGTTTTCTCTGACGCATATCAAACTCATAGTACTTTTCGAAATTGACTTTCCATCTTTCCAGTTTTTTAGCTGGCAATCCGTATTTTGTTAAATTGGTATCAAACCCACCCATACCTTTTTCATTTCTAGTATGATAGCAGTTTGTTATATCTAGTTCCCCATATAATAATACAATCATTCTCATTATGGTTACCATAAAAGTATTAAACTCTTTAGACAGCGGCTTATCTTTAGCAGCGTAGTACATAATAAGGGAATCGTTTATCGCATTATTAATAAAAATATAATTTGTATTTGTTTTTGGCATTATTACACCCTCTTTTAAAAGAATCCTAAATGAAATATTTTATTAGCTAAGATTATGCAGCCGATTATAAATACTATTACAATTATTGCAATCAATACTTTGATTAAGATTTTCGTAAAACGCATATCTTCTTTTAAATCATTAAAATCATCAAAGTCACTTTGCGTGAATGTCAACGTTCCGGTTTGAGTTAATGTATCTGTATTAAGCTTTTTATCATCTTTTTTGGTTACTTCAATATTTTCCGATTCTTTAATAGAAGCTTCTTTTTTCTTAGGTGTTTCATCAATTTCTGATACAGTTCCAAGCACTTTGGTACTATCGTCGTCACCGCGTAAATCGCTTAATAAATCAAGCGGATCTAATTCTTTAGCGGCCTCCTCATTTATTAATTCTTTAGCAGTTATGGTATCTATTAATTCTCTTAATCTTTTTTCTTCTTTTTCTCGATGAGACTTCATTTTGTCTAATTCTTCCGCAGAAGGAATTATGTCTTCATCTTCTAGTTCTTCGTTTTCTTTGATTACTGAATCCAATTCTTTCAAGATGTCTACTTGGGTATTTCTTAATTTCTTTAGTCTTTCTTCCCCATAGTTTTTTTCTCTTTCTTTATGGGATGCAGCTAAGATAGAATTGATATCGTATTCTCTGGTTTCGTCAAGCGAGATGGTTCCAATTTCCGTTTCACTATCACCTATAGATTTGTTTTTGGGTAATTCCCGATATTGACGGTCTAACATTTCTTTTATTTGATCTATATCAACACTATTATTAATATTATTGTTTAGTATAGTACTATTACTATTTACATCAAAAGTTTCTAATTCTTTGTTGCTTACCTCTTTATATAATTCACGATTTTTACTTGATCTTGAAGGTAATTCAATAGTATTCTCCAATGGGGTTTCAGAATTATAGTACTTGTCCATTCTTGATTGCATACGAAAACACTCCTATCTTATGTAATGATATCATAATTGAAGATTTTTTTAAATATGTTATTTTGCTTTTTTCTCACAATAAAATAGCACCAAGGTGCTATTTAGAAAATAGTATTAGTCTTGTTCCGTTACGGATATCGGTTTCAAAGAGTAAAGACTCTGGTTTGTATAATGATAAGTTATCAGCATTGTAAAGTTTATTACAATTTGAAATTATATAATCGCCATATGACAGTTCATTGACGGCTTTATTTAGAAGGTTAATAATGGTTCCTATTCTTTTATTAATAGGCAATAACACATTATATTTTTCTTCTATTTCCGGAACTATTATTTCTACATTTACTTTATCATTCATATTACGCACCTTCTAATTATACTTGATGTTTTGAGCGTTACCGTTATTAACAAGTGTAACAGTATTGTTCAAGGTTGAATCATTATACAATCCATTTAATTCAAACAGATTTTGACTATCAAAGTCTTTTCCTAGCCAAATACCATTGTTTCTTTTAAAGAATCCATCAAACTCCGTTTGGTCTATGATTTGTAATTCTTCTTCAGTGTCATAGAGAATGAATTTGAAGTTATTAACGGATTTACTCTTTAGAACAAGATCATCTAATCTTAGGTTAGATTCTGAATCTGTTATTTGATTAACAAATTTCCCATAACCAAGAACTAATATACAGAAAGTATCTTCTTTTGTCTCATCAAGATATTTATCTATGTTTTTGTTTATTACTTCCAATACTCTTTCAAAGCCGGCGTCAAAGTATTTAACGCCATTCGGAATGGTTAGCGAGCAATCATCCAAGGCATTCATAATTATTATTTTATTGTTTTGAATAAGGCTTAAAATATCTATCAAGAAGTTAAAGAATTTTTTGGCAGTAGAATAAGAGTTTGAAGAGATAACGTTTACTAAATCATTGAAGTTGTAATATCCCATTTGAGCTGTGTTAGTGTTTATACCAAGTGGTACTTTGGTAATATTTGTTACCTTACTCTTTATAGTCTCAGCATCTATTTCTTCAGGTATTATAGGCACGCGAGGTGCTTTTTTTAATAGATAGACACTTAATTGATTTAGGACAAAAGACATGTTTTTGTTATAACTATTATCTTCAAATATTAGAGGGACTTGAAATTCATATGGTTCTCCGCCAATTTCAATAACACCGCGGCCAGGATTCTTTTTAGGAACAGGGGCATTATTATTAAACACATACTTGTACTCCATTGGATCCATCATATTTAACATTATCTTTTTAGGGAAACTATCTATGTTATAACCAAGAGCTGAAGCATCAGTTGAAGTAACTATAAAGATAATACCGACTTTGGCGCAGTTTCTAACGAATGGTCCGAATTCGTCGTCATATTGGTCAGTGAATCTTTCTTTGAATGCTTCTAAGTCATTTATAATAACCAGTATAGTTGGAAACGGAACCTTTCCCATTTCAACGTCTTTTAGGTATTCTCCACCATTTTCAGAATAGTATTCAAATCTTCTTTCTTTTTCGTCTTTCAACATATAGAACAAGAATTTAACTTTATCGCCATCATCAGCTGTTAGTACATCTCCAACTTGAGGTGCTTTTCTAAATAGTTTTAGTTTTCCAGCCCCCATGTCGATAATATAAATATTTAGTTCTTTAGAATCGTGGTTAATTATGTTTGAATAAATAATTGTTGTTAATAAATTAGTTTTTCCACTACCAGTAGCACCAATTATAAATGTATTCCCCTCTTTGGATAATGAGAGGCCGACAGCCCCTTGTCTTTGATGAGAAGGATCATCATATTCTCCTATTAACGCCTCTATATTATACGGCTTGGTAATAAAATTATATTTTTTATTAATCTTGTTATAATAGATTATTGATGGGATATTATCTAGCCATAATAATTGAGTGTTTATATTTTCTTGGGCAGCTAATTGGGCGAGATATTTAACGATATTTCCAAGTTGTTCCCCATGGTCTTCGCTATCATCTTTTTTTATTTCCTCATTTATTTCTTTTATAACATCACCTGTATTAGATAAAAAAGTAATATTGTCTTCTACTTTTAAAGAGGATCTATCAGAAGGAATATACTTAGCTCCAGTCCATCCAGATTGACCAAGATCAAAGATTTCATCGTTTCCAACCTGGAGATAAAAGCGTCCAGCTTCAGTAATATAAGCTGCTTCAGGTCTTTTTAGCATTTCTTGGCTATCATCTGTTGTTTGAACTTTTAAACACACACGAAAGCGAGAATTAGACCATATTTGATCATCAACTACGCCGCTAGGCTTTTGGGTAGCGAGGATCAAGTGAACACCTAGTGAGCGGCCAATACGGGCGGTTGATATAAGCTCATCCATAAAATCTGGTTGTTGATCTTTTAACTCAGCAAACTCATCGCTTATTATATATAGATGAGATAATGGCTTTTCAACTTTACCTTCCCTGTATAGCCTTTGGTATTTATAGATATCAATAGTTCCTTCATCTAGTTTTTCTCTTGTTTCATTAAATAGTTTTTGTCTTCTTTGCAGTTCACTGTTTATTGATACTAGGGTTCGATTCATTTCACTTTTATCTAAGTTAGTAATAGTACCAGCCAAGTGTGGCAATCTTAATCCTGTTTCTCTATTTTCAAAGGCTCCAGCTAAACTTCCCCCTTTGTAGTCAATAATAACAAATTGTACTTCATTAGGATGATAGTTAATGGCCATGCTTAAAATAAAAGTAATAATGAACTCTGTCTTACCAGAGCCGGTAGAACCAGCAATTAACCCATGTGGCCCATGATACTTTTCGTGCAAATCAAGGTCTATTAGCTTGTTATTTTCTTTAACACCTACAGGTGCTTTTAACGAAGCCGTAGGGTTGTTTTCTTTCCATCTATTCAAGATATTTAATTGTTCTATTCTTCCAACCTTGTACATATCTAAAAAGCTTAGACTACTTGGTATAGCAGATTGGGAACTCTTTATGTTTATCGGTTTGTTCGCAATATATTTTGATAAGAAAACAATATCTATTGCCGGATTAATATTAGGTATAAATTCAATACGTTCGTCATTATTAATATCACGGTTTATAATTATACCTTTATCCGGATGTACTTCTACTAATTTTGTAAATCTACTAATAGTGTTATTAATATTATTGGAAAAGATTAAACCATAAAAACCTCTATCTTCTTCTAAACTGATTTTGTCTACTAATGAAGTATTCTTTAGCAAGGCATAATTATCACTAACTATTAAATATCGTTCTGAATTGGATTTTTTACAATCAAAGCCCGATTCTTTTCTGCTATTATATTCTTGTTCAAGATATGAAATGATTTCAAACAACTCTTCTTCGTCTGTTGCAAAAAATCTTTTACTATAATCATTAGTCCAATTATGAGAAAGATTCTTCATAAACGACCATTTATTTTCGTTATCTTTATTAGTTACTATTACTACTTTTAAATCTTTTCCAGAATGATGATAGATTATTTGTAACATCATACTCTTTATATACTCTTCTGCTATTTCGTCATTTACTACTATTGGTAATACTTTGTTATCCATTATTGATAGAGTAATAGGAATATTTTTTAACTCAAGTTTAGTTCCTTTAATACTCTCAACCATATCTTTAAGATCATCATCTTCTAATTCAAAGCTCTTTTGAGGAGCTTGAATAGTTATTTGAGCTGGTCTATTACCTATTCCTAACATTAAGGCTAAAAAATCATTATCAAATATCTCACGGTCCCATAATATACCTTTATCAGAAATATTATTTATTATCATATCTAGAGAAATATTGTTATATTTTATAATATCCTCTTGCTTAGATATGGTTTCATTTATATTTTGGACGACACTTTGTAAATAACTAGTATATTTTTCTACTCTAAGTTTTTCTCTTTTCTTTTCTTGGGAGATCTCCCATCTGTCAATAGCACTAGGAATTAGGAAACTACTAATAAACATTAAGCCAAATACTACTAATTCAAGTATGAGTTCAAATGCTCCTGTGTTCTTGTTACGGTAGTTCACAAAAGAATTTATTATTGAAGTGCTAGATACTAATAGCATTGTTATTTGGGAAGCCGCTCCTAATATAGCGGGAGTTCTTTGAGTGTTTTCTTTATTGGGAGGAGCATCTATTTGTATTTCAGCCGGTTCTATTTCTACCTTAAGTCTTGGCGAATGAGCAAACAATTGATTTTCGTCATATAATCTTATATTCTTTTCCGCCTCGCTAACTGGAGCCAAATCAGGAATAGGTTCCTCTTGCAAAACATATTCTTGTACCCCTTCAAGGGAAATAGCACTGAAAGGGCTGCTAACGAAAATAATGCTTCTCATATATATTATGTTAATTCCACCAATAAATATATTATCACCTATTGAAAGCACTCCTTTTTCAACAGATTTCGAATTAACAAATATGTCATTGTAATTACCCGTTTTATATATATAGGATTGTTGGTCATGTTTTTCTATAATAGCCGCTTGATCTTTTAAATCCGGGCAAGATATTACGCAATCAGAACTGTTACCAATGGAAATATTACTCAAATCTTTTACTATATAGGCTTTATAATCCTGTTTCCCACTTGATATAAATACATGACATATATCAGGATAGTTTTTAAATTTTATATCAAATGACAAGTCGTTATTGAATATTACTTTTTTTATTCTTTTTTCATCTTTTAATATAGTGAACTCTTCAGAAGAATTAAGAGTCCAATATTGTTCTTCTTTTTTTAATGTTATAATTTCATTTACAAAATTGTTGGATAAGTATAATCTTATATTTAAAGTATAGTTTTTTTGTTTATCTTGAGGGAGTCTAAATCTATGGATATTTTTCGCGTCTGTAATTATGAATTTCATGACTATACCTCCTCTATTTTAATTATACAATTATAATTATAAAAATACAATCAAGAAGAAAAAAACTAATTACTATTGTAATTAGTTAAAACATTTCATCTAAATCTTCTAAATTTTTATTGATTTCAGCCGCTTTTTCCGCAGTTATTGGTGGTGGCGCTATATCAGGCACGATTTTTTCAGCTAAAGCAGGTTGTTCTACCGGGTCTTCATCGTCCGTTTCCACATCATCTGGTAGGCTGTCAAAATCAATTTCTTCCATATTCAATACTTGTTCGGGATTCATTTTTTCATTAATCTCTCGAAATGCTTCTTGAAGATCTTCTGGAAGCGATTCATCTATTATTAGTTTGCCATCAGTACCAATATATTGGCGCAAAAAAGCCTTCACATTGTCATCAAGCTTAATCATTTCAAATAACCGCCATTTACAAGCTCGTATAATCTTCCTAGCACTTCAAGTTCGTCTCTAACTACTACGTAATCTGCTATATCGCGTTTCAAATTCGCCACAGCATTGGTGTAAAACTTGTCTGCAGCAGGTCCGTCCCAGTAAGGAGATTTTTTATTCCCTGTCATTAGCGCAGAAAGATTATCACTTAAGTCTTTTAAACCTTGTGCAAACACAACCATCTGAGCGTTGATATTTTCTACATTTTTTTTGAGACTAGTCTTATCTTTAACCTTAATATTACTATTACTTGCCATTTATATTCCTCCTTCGATTAAAAACTTATTCCATGCTGCTTTAACAATTGTTCCATTTTATCAACTTTTTCCTGTAAATTAGCACAATTCTTCAGACATTCAACGAGTGTTTGTGATTGAATCTTATGTTGTGTATACGCCCAGTACTTTTCGGCGTCATTTTTTCTGTCTTTACAATACCCGCTTTGCCTTGCACAAGTTCTAGCGATCTTCTTTAATGTTGCTTGAATTTCGTCGCCCTCAATTGTACTTTTTGCGCATTTTTCAAACTCTGTGGCAATGCTCGCCAAACACTTTATAATAGTTGAATAGCTCTTGTGTACTCTCCAATAATACGTGTTTGCTTTGTTGTCTACTGTATAGGTTTTCCCTATATTTTTTGATTTTACAAGTTCATATTTTTTTACTGCGGCGCCACTTTTCGCTGTAACCAATGATGATTTTATTGCCATATAAATATCCTCCTATCATATTTATAATATTTTAACATTATTCTATTTTAAAATCAATCCATTCATTGATATTTATACCTTATAATCGTTTTTTTACAACAAAAAAAATAACTAGCGCTAACCAGTTATTTTTATTTAAGAACCATTATCGCGCTTTTAGAGTAATATAAATATAATATTCTTTAAAAGTACTAGGTAATCGTTTAGCACTTATTAACAAAAATTAATAAGCTTTACCATCTGAGTTCTTTTCTCTTTGTTGCGGCTATTACCATTAGGATAGAAGACGGAGTATGAACCAAAAGGTTTTTACTTGACTAAACATACATAAGTAATAACTTGTCTAGAATCAAAAGAATACAAGATTCTTTTTCCCACTATTCATCAAGGAATAATGGAGTTTGTCCACTACAACAATTAAGTGTACGTACGTGTAGTGCCCTAATTGAAGTTTTCTCTTCGCAACATTCTTTAAAGTAGTATAGCTGTGGTAAATTGTGCTGGCGATAACCCGTTCACAATTATATATAAATCATTACTCTATAAGGAGTAATCATAATCATGAACTAATGATTTAGTCATAATCACTATAGTATCGCTGTCATCTATACTACATTCCTATCATACTATATATTTTTTCATTTAGCAAGTATAAATTTCATTTTTTTTACATTTTATTACAAAATGGTAAAAACTACTTCAATCATCTTATCTATTAATTATTTATTTTTAATATTTAGTATTATATAATTGTTATAGAGGTGAATGAAATGAATAAAGAATTAAAAGTTGATAATACCATGTGTATTGGATGCGGTCAATGTGTTGCTATGTTCCCTGAGAATTTCAACTTTGATCCTGAAACCGGATTATCTACAGCAATATCTAATCAGAATCTAGTTGATGATATGGTTGATATTTGTCCTGTAAGTGCAATTAGCATTGTAGAAAGTGAGCTAGTTGCAAAAGCCACTGAACAAGATAGAAATGTTATCGAGTTCCCTGGAGTAAATAAACCAAATGAAGAAGGTAGTAAAGTTGTTGAATTCCCTGGGGCAAGCAAACCCAATGAGGAGGATAAAGCTGCCTAAAAAAAGCAAGTACTACTTGCTTTTTAAATTGTATAATCTTTTTACTTCTTTTATAGATAAGGTTCGATATTCTCCCGAACTTAAATCTTTAACATCTAAGAACGCATAGCGTTCTCTTTTTAATTTGATTACAGCATGACCTATAGCTTCAAATATTCTTTTTACTATATGATTTCTTCCTTCAACTATGCTTATCTCTATTATTTCTGTATTTTTATCTATATCTTTGTTTTTGATTTTTACATATTTAGGATAGCATTTTACCCCATCTATCATTATTCCGGCTTTTAGTTTTTTTAATTCTTCAATATTTAATATACCTTCTATTTTAGCGATATATACTTTTTCAACATTATTGGACGGATGCATAAGTATGTTGGCTAGTTCTCCATCATTAGTAAGTAACAATAATCCAGTTGTATCATAATCTAATCTACCTACTGGATATATTCTAGTAGTTGTATCTATTAATGATACTACTGTTTTTCTTTGTTTTTCATCGCTAAGGGAACAAATATAATTACGAGGTTTGTTAAGAAGATAGTATTCTTTAGGAACATCTTTGTTTATTACTTCTCCATTTATTTCTATAATATCTTCATAATTTACTTTTGTACCAAGTTCTGTTACTATTTCACCATTTACAGAGACCTTACCTTGTATTATTAATTCTTCAGCTTTTCTTCTTGAAGTGTATCCGCTATTGGCTATTACTTTTTGTAGTCTTTCCATTATATCTACCTACCTTAAATACTTATAAAATGCATAGACGCTTATAAATAATAACATAATTGCTAATAATAGTAAAAGTATTTTTGAAAATATTTCTAATCTTTTTATTCTGGCATTGGTATATAAATCTTTTTTCATATTTACTGTATTCTTTTTACTAAAGTATAAAGTATTAAATATAATAAATAGTATAGTTAAGATAGCTATTACTTTAAAAACAAAGGTTATTTGTTCTACTAGATCTTCTTTATTTAATAAAAGAAGGCTGTAAAGGATTATTACTATTATACCTGATACGAAGAAATTAAAGGCGATACTATTCTTTTGTTCAAATGAATAACCACATTTTTGGCATTTTTTATCTTCAATATCATTTTTAAAGGCACATCTAGGGCATGCCTTCTTTATATTTTTAAAAGGAGTTCGGCATTTACCACATACTTTGGCCCCCTCTAAGTTATTGTAATTACATTTTGGACACTTCATATTATCACCATAAAAAGTATATCAAAATTAATAGTCTTTCTCAATATAGCAAAAAAGAGATAAACTGTTTATCTCTTTTTTAGCCTTTGGCTTTTTATATTTATAGATACTGCAAAAACAACAAACGAAATTAGCATTGCGATTATTATTATGTCTTTAATATTAGAATAAGTATCTGGATTGTATGGGATAAATGACACTTTTACAAAATGGTTTTCTTTAACATCGACAAAATTATTTAATACCATCTTCTTTTGATTAGGTTTAACCTCTATCTCTTTTCCATCTACTATAATCTTGTTTATTACAAAGCCATTTGTGGCATTAATAACTATCTTTTCTTTTGTCGAGGATTCTCCATATGAAACACTTTCATTTCCTTCTATGGTTCCTCCCTCTCCATCTACTTCTGTTTTTATATCAAATACTATTCTCTCATACTTATATATTACGATTTGTCTTTCTTCTTCAAACTCATAATTTTCGGTTGGGGGAATTTCAACTAATCTGTATCCCTCTTTTTCAATCGGCTTAGTTATTGTACTTTCCCCTACCAAATTTTCTTCAGCTACTGGTTTTTCAATTTCATTTCCGTTTTCATCCATATATTTAACGATTATTATTCCTGGTATTCTAATATTAGTGGCAACAATAGCTTCGTTATTTCTAGTATTATTTGATAATTCTATTTTAGCGTTTGTAGAACTAGTTATTAGACGATCTCTTCCAACTATACCTTCATATACTAAGGTTAGATCTTTTTTAACGTTTTTTAATGATATTTTATCATTTCCTTCGTAAGTATTAATATCATTCCATGGTATTATCCAGGTAATGGTTTTGGTAGTAGAATCGTAATTTCCACCATCTAGCTCGGATTTAGCTATGTCTATCGGGTGTGGCAAATGCTCTACCAAAGTTATTGTAGCATCTCCGATGTAATCCTTTACTTTAGCAGTATAGTTTATGTGATATTCTACATTTTCATCTTTTCTAGTAATTAATTCTGTTCCATTTTTACTAATTATTGTTTCTAAGGAACTATCTTTTAATTGGTAATAATAATAAACATGTATAATTGGGGCACTAACTGTACCTTTATAGTTATTTGTTTTGCGATATAATTCGTAGTTTTCGGAAATTTTATCCGATTCTTTGGTTGTATAATCATTTGTATAATCATAACTATCTGTTACGTCAGGAGATAATTCGGTAGTAGTTTCTATGCCGTTCTCATATAAATAATGATGAGTTATTACACTACCTCTTTTTAACTTATACTTATATATTACTATTATTTCATTTTTATCTACTGTTCCTGATATCGGATCTCCTTCATGATTAACAAAATCATAATTAGGAAACTCTTTTTGCTCTGTATTATAAGAAAGTCCCCAATTGGTAGGTAAAACAACATCAGATATTATTTGATTTCCCTCTTGATCTAAGTATTTAGTCCTTACTATTGAACTATTTAACTCATAAATATATTTTACTTCAATAGTATCTTTATTAATTGTACCACTAACAGGATCTCCTTCTACTCTTACAAAGCTATAATTAGGAAATACTAACTCTTCTGAAGAATATGAATCACCCCAGTGTTTTGTATTATCATTTATATTCTTGGTCGAATCTATATTATTATTAGATTCATCAACATATAATACTTTTAATGTGGCCGGTTTTAATCTGTAAATATATTTTACTTCGATAGTATCTTTATTAATTGTACCACTTGTTTGATCTCCTTCTGTTCTTAATAACTCATAATTAGGAAAATCTAACTCAATAGTCGAATATGAATCGCCCCAATGTTTGGTATTATCATTTATATTTTTGGTCGGATCTATATTATTATTAGATTCATCAATATATAATACCTTTAATGTAGCTGGTTTTAATTCATAGAAATAATTAACTACGATGTTATCTTTATCAACTATTCCTGTAGGGTCATCGCCACTATTAGAGCTAAATCTATAATTGGTTGGAATAGGATTTAATTTATTAGTTTCATATGCATCAGTATAGTATACTGTTGATACTTCATCAGGACTTAGTGAATTAGTTGTATCTTTTATATAATGATGAACAGTTAGGCTTGCTGCTTTTTTACGAAATCCTACATTATAATTTTCTTTATTAAATATTACAGATTCAGGATCTTCAATATGATTAATAATATCTGTTCTATAGTTACTATTTACTTTACTAGAAATATCTGAAGTTCCTTTTGGAACTAATTCATAACCAAATAATTCTCTAAATTTTACATAATAATTACCTTTGTCTGGTAGAGAGAAAGAATAATATCCATCATCATTAGTAGTAGTTTCGGCTATCTTATTACCATCCAAATCTAATAATTCAACTGTATTATTAGTTAGTAAACTATCAAGATTATTATAAAGATTATCTCGGTCTTTATCTAAAAATGCTATACCGCTTATTTTTCTTTCGACTACCTCAGCAATAACAGTATTAGATTTTACAGCAACTTCTAGGTTGTCACTTGTCATATTATGAGTAAAAGCATATATATCATTTTTTTGATTATTAGTTGTAGTGAATTGTAGTGTATAACTCTTTTCATTTAGAGGAGCTATACTAGGTAACATAGTAGCAAGTGCTGTAGCGTTATTAGGAATATTATCGCCAATATTAAGCTCTATCCATCGCGAATCATTTGGCAAATCAACATCTTTAATGGTTATTTTACCATTTCTATCTGTTGTTAGACCAATATTAGATATATCACCAGTTGTATAAAAGAAACGTTGATTAGTAATTCCACTTGTTATTTTTCCATTATAACTACCATGGTATTTGGAACCGTTATTATCATTGTTATATGGTAATATTTCAATAGTACGAACATTTATCAATTCATCATCACTATTATTTCCTAATGTACTAGTAATGGAAAATGATTCATTTTTATCTATTATCTGGTTATCGATATTTTTTAACGTTTTAGAGCCAGCTAAGTTAGATATAATAATACCATATTCGGAATGCTTATATTTACTTTCCAAACGAGAATCATCCGATAAATCTAAATCTGTGTATATTGTTGATTTTATTAACAATGAAGCGTTATTACTTAACGAAGCATTTATTTCCGCTTTAAATATCAAATCGGGGTAATCAGGAGCTGGACGATTTATTTGCCAATCAACGTATTCCCATTCTATAGTTGTTGTTCCATTTGGATTAACAATTATATTACTAGGTTCTTTATTTGCCGAAGCTGTTTTATAAGTAAGACCTTCTGGTAATATTGTTTGAACAATTACATTATTAGCGGTGATATCATCTTCGGTTGGAGTTCTATCATTGCTAAGATTAGGTGTTACTATAATATTAACTTCATTATCTTGAACATCATACGATTGTTTTTTGTTACCCGTACTATCTAAATCTAAAACACTAGTATCAGTTCTAGCTCTTGCTCCTAGTACCAATAGTGAGGCACCAATTGCTCTAGGGCTAGAGCTTCTTTTTAAGGTACCATCCGGATTATATTGTGCTTCTTTAAAGGTTGCTGCTTCATTTATTTTTATTTCTTTTGTTCTTTCTACATCTTCGAAGACACTAGCTTTTTGATAAAAAGCTGCTACTTTACCAATATTATCTTCGTTATCATCAATGATAAATCTTGGTTTTAATCCTCTTTTTACACCAAGTTCTGTAGGTATAGGATCATCAACCCTTATTGCAGCTATTTTTCCATGAGTTAAAGCCTCATCAGTTGTATTATACCAGTCAAAATCAGCAGCAGATGATGAATTAATATCAGCGATGTTAGTTAAACCATTATTAGGATCACTTTTTAAAATACCATATTGATAGATAACTCCTTCAAAAGTCGGGCAATCAAAATCCATAGTTGATTCACAAAAAGTATTAATTACATTAGCAAAAGTTACATAATTAGAATTCCAAGTAATATAACTTATTATTCCACCTGCATAAGGCCCGTCAGTTGTTTCTACTTCAAAGGTTGGATTTATTACGCTGCCGATTACAGCTGATGATTCTTCATTGGCATGAGTATTACCAGAATAAATACGAACTAACGAAGCGACGGATCCTTGAAGAGATTTGGAAAATGTATTTGTAGCAACATTATCCGTAACTTTAGTTTCATCGGCTCCATTTACTGTATAAGTATTGCCATTAATGTCTTTATATTTTACTGTATCTACTTCTATCGAGTATTCATAATCATAAGAAATGTTACTATCAAAATCATAATAAGGAATGAATATTTGGCTATTACCGGTAAGAATTCTTCCTCTTGAAAAATTTGTAGTATCTGATGATGCACCAATATATCGTAGAGGAAATTTAGTCGAATCTAATTTATAATCAGAGAATTTTAGATGGTAATAATTATTATCAAAGTCTAGAGAGAAAATACCCGAATCAAAGACACAATACTTATCTTTGGAAAACAAACCTAATCTACCACAAGATAATCCGTACATTGTCTTATGATCTCTAAAATAATAACCTGGTTTTGCTTCACCATTTATACCATAAGCCAGGACATTAGTATAACTAGGATCAGCAATTTCCGTCCAATCATCTGAGGAGTCTCTATTACGATAACTATAAGTACTTTTTAGGGTTATTTCAACATCTCCATCTGGAAATTCAACACCACGCAAGTCACTAAAATTGGGGTTGGGCTGAATGATGGCTACACTATAGCCGAAATTCATATACTCTCCAGTTACTCCATCTTTAATACCTCTAAATAACCTTCTATTATGACGAACTAAAGCTACATCTATATTAGCTTTACCGCTAATAATAATGTCTCTATTGTCTTTTTGAGCGACTGATTCAGCTAAAGATGTAGGATCGTCCGGTTTATTTCCTTCCATCCAAAATTCAAATTCAGGAGCCATCTCATCAGTTACTTCTTTTTTATAACCATCGACTTTAACTGTGAAACTCAAGCTTTGATTAGCATTAGTAATAATCGTTCCTTCTGGGACATGATACTCTGCATATATTTCCGTACGATCTTCAGAGCAACTAACATTTTTCATCCAAGCATCAGATTCCCACGTCATTAATGTTGGAGTTCCTTGATTGGGCAATTTGGCTCTTACTTTTATTACTCCCCCTTCAAAGGTAGAGGTGGATGTTACTCCTTCGTGATCGGTATTAGGTTCTATACCTATTTCAACGGTATATTTCATAATATCAAATGTACGAATATAATCATCTGTTTCTGAGACATCTACACCTTCGCTATTGGACGTGTCTCCGTCATTAAATGGTTCGGTTCCTGTAACTCTATTTTTTATATTGACATATTCTATTCTCATTTTATCATATACAGCTAGTCTTTCTGCTGATAATTCATCATGTTTATTATGTATAGTAATAAGGTTAGAAAAGATAGATTTGTTGTTTTTAGAAGGTATAATAAAGAAAGATAGTAAAAGTATTATAGCTATAATCGGGTATAAAACTTTTTTATTCAGTCTATTCTTAATTATCATATAATTCACCTGCTATTATATATACGATTATAACAAAAAAAGTAGATTACAACAATCTACTTATTATTAAATTTTTCTTCTATTAGTTTGGATGGTAATGATTTATCTCTCAGTAATCCATGAATAGATAGATTATTATGTATATTGTATATTAGTTTAGCAATATCTTTTGAACAATCACATATATGTAACCATTTATATTTTTCGTATTCTTTTGGTATATAAGATACATTTGTTGTATAAACGGCACTGAATTTCTTGTCTTTATAGTATTGTTCAAATTTTTCTGGCCCTTTAGTGAATAAGGCAAATGTAGTAATAATATAAATGTGTTTTATATTTCTTTTATTAAGTTCATCTATGCAATCAAACATAGATCCTCCAGATGCTATCATGTCATCGGTTATAATGGCGGTATATCCCTCTAAATCATTGTTTCCAATATAATCATGAGATATTATCGGATACTTTCCATCTACCAATTTATTGAAATCTCTTTGTTTAAAGAAGCTTCCAGCCTCTCTTTTAATGTAAGGCGAGTTGAATGAGTTAAGATATATATTTCTTCTTCCAGTTGCACCATTGTCTGGAGCTATAAATACCATCTTTTTTAATCTGCTAAGAGGCAAATCATTTATTAATTGTTCTAATATAGTATTTGATGGGAAATAATTATCAAATTCCATATTATGTATAGCATGTTCTACTCCTTGATCATGGGCATCAAAGGTGATGAAACTTTTAACATGACATAGTTCATCTATCTCATGTAGTATCATACCACAAGATAGGTTTTCTCTGGTATTCCTTCTATGTTGCCTACCATTATATAATAATGGCATTACTATGTTAATCTTCTCGGCATGACAATTACAAGCCCCAATACCATCTTTTAGTTCCATTATTAAGTCATTAGGTGAAGTGCGGTTAGTATAGCCATGCATATTATACTCAATTGAGTAATTTCCAATATCAGTAATAAAGAATACATCTTTACCACGTACAGTTTCGTCTATCTCTACTTTAAGATGACCATCATTAAAAAAGTTTTCTTTTATAGGAAGGATAAAGGTATTATCTTCCTTAGAAATATTATACATTTTTAGTAAGTGTTCATTTACTTTTTCGCCAAGTTCTTTGGCACTTTGAAATACCATCAGTCTGAGGTTGGTATCTTTTACTTGTTTTCTCATTTTTTCTTATTCTCTTCCCTTCTACCATATGATATTGCTATCTGTATTTTATTATATCATTGACTACTAGTTTTTCTACATTATTTGACATTATTTGGCAAAAAAAGTATATGGTTACCCATATACTTAATCTCTGTCATTACGACGCCCATATATTAAAACTAATCTAAATATTTCTATTAGAGTTGTAGCAACGCTAGCTACGTATGTAAGAGCGGCAGCAGTCAACATAGTTTTGCCACCGTTTAGTTCTTTTTCATCTAATAATTTATACTCTTTAATCTTCGTTAGAGCTCTTTTTGATGCATCAAATTCAACTGGCAATGTAACAATTTGAAATAATAGAATCATTGCTTCGCATATGATACCAATCCAAACTAGGACAAAGCTAAATATGCAACCAAGAAGTATAGCTACATAACCCGCCTTTGAAGATAAGTTCACTATTGGTACTAATGACGCTCTTAAACGCATGAAAGAGTAATCTTCCTTATCTTGGATAGCATGGCCACATTCATGGGCAGCTACGGAAACATTAGCAATGCCAATTCCATTATAATTGCTTTCAGATAATCTAACACATTTGCTAGACGGATCATAATGATCGCTGAGATATCCTGAAACTTTTTCAACCTTTACATTCTTTAGACCATTTTTATCAAGAATCAAACGCGCGGTTTCTTCTCCTGTTAGTCCTTTCTCGGTATTTACTTTGCTATACTCTGCATAAGAACTTTTAATATATATTTGCGCGCCACATGTTATTGCAATTGATATAAGTGCTAAACCAATTAATAGTATTGATCCTTCTACCATTTCTTTCCTTCTTTCTATTTTTGAAAACGAATGTAGATATTACCTAAGCCTCCTTCAATATCAACGACATTTTTTCCTTCTCCATAAGTTATTTTATCACCATAGTTTTTGTTATTTATGCTTATATTACCTAGGCCTTTTTCGGCTGTTATTTTATAGCTATCTTCGTCACCGACTAAGAGAATATCTATTTCTCCAACTCCGCAATTAATTTTAGACTTCCCTGTTAGCTCTGAATTAATTCTTACACTGCCACTACCTGAAGATAAGTCTAAATCTTGTATTGCTGATTTTTCGATTGATATTTTTCCAGCTCCTCCAGATATATCTGTTGGTCCTAGGTCTACATCTGATATTTTTACACTCCCAAACCCTAATGATAATTTAGCTTTTTTGGCTTTTAAGTTAGTTATATCTACTTTACCAGCCCCACCATTTAAAACAAATTTATCTAGTTTTGTTGGGATTGTAATAATTATAGAGCCGGCACTTTGAGTTGTTATTCTGACTTTATTCTGTTTAACTTTTAGAATACCATCTTCTTCTTTCACTTTAATTTTAGATACTAAGTTTTCCGCCTTAATAGAAAATTTTTCTCCTTTTTCTATTTTTATATCGGCAGCATTTATATTAAGGTCTAAGGATTTAATATCTTTGAATTCTTTATAGTAGTCTTCTACCACTACTTTTTCAGTAGTTGGAACAAAGGCATTGATTGTGTGATATATTGCTGAACAGATAGCGGCAATAATACATATTGCCAGTAAGTAAGCAAATACTTTGATCATTTTGGGAAGGGTACTCATTTTATTGTTACACCTCCAAATACTGCATCTGCTTCAATATAAATTGTTTTAGAACCGTTTTTATAGTTGTTACTAACTCCGCCAAAGATTGGGGTTGATTTTAGTTTAACATCAAATCCTTCAGGGAGAATTAGAATAATGCTACCAAAAACTGCTTCTAATTTGATATTGGTATCTTTCTTGATTTTGGCATTAGTTAAATCTAGTGTTAGTTTACCAAAAACAGCCGAGGCTTTGCGGTTAGCAAATTCTTCATCGACAGTTATTGTTTGATCGCTAAATGTTACTTCTATTTCCTTATCTTTATCGTATTCTTTGTTAATTACAAAATCTTTATCTTCTCTTTTAAATATAAGAAATAATCCAACTATTACTAAAATAGCAGGTACTATTAAATGTCCTATGATAGTAAAATCGATTATATCACGAGCCGCCAAAAGAAAGATTATACCAATTGTTAAACCTATTAAGCTTCCTTTTTTATCTTTATCATCTAATAAACCTATTAAACTTGGTATTATTATGAATAGAGTCCACCACCCTTTAAAAAAGATATTAATATTAGTGATATTAAGAGCATTTAAACCAAATACTACACCTAAAATTATTAATAATGATCCCCATATTAGATTGCTTTTTTTCATATTATCATTCCTTTTCTTATTAATATTATAGCGCAGAATAAAAGAAAGTAGAAACTATTTTCTACTTTCTGGATATTCAACTTTTTTACCAGCTGGTTCCATCATTAACTCTGGTGTTTCAAAGATGTATTCTATTAATTTTAAGGCTTTACAGAAATAGAAGCCATCAGCTATTCTTTCATCAATAGTAGCTCCCATTTCCATATACCATTTGCCATTTTCTTCTTCTCTAATTTCTCCGAATGTTATTAACGAAGAAGCTGTACCAAAATTAGTTAAATTATGGTAAATTGCTCCTACTTTAAAACTTCCTATATTGGATAGTATCGTACTAGAGTAATACAAGTTATCTTCTATTATGCCTTTAGGTAGCCAATCATGGCGATCTAAGAATTTCATAAATCCAACAACTGGCACTCTTAAAAATTTAGGTAATTTACCAACTTTATCGGCAGCGTCATTTGCTCCGTTATTACCTGCTTCTTTACTTTTTCTTATTTTATCTACTTTTTCTTTGGTTTTACGGGAAATATCTTCTAGTGTATCATTTTCATCTATTTTTAATACTATTAGTGATTCAGCCGCTTTATCAGCAAATTCAACTTTAATTGTTTGAGCTATAGAAACATCTTTATGCATATACATAGTTCTATTAGCTATAAATCTATTCATATAGGGTCTTGTATATAGGGTTTTAGCCATAACATCGACTATTCCATGATAGAATGTTAGACCTTCTATATCTTTTTTCTTTTTATTAATAAATTTAACAAAGTTTGTCATATCTATTTTGGTATTCATATATACTGCAGAGTCACATCTATTGGGTTTAAAATCTATCAGTATATTTTGCATACCATGAATATCTTTTACTTTATATCCATCTCTTCTATCCATTATTATCACTCTTTCTAATCTGATTATATACTAATATTAGAAAAAGTTAAATCATTTTTGATTGATAGGTACTCCGTCAACATATAAAATGTGGTCATTAAAATCAATATTGCTATTAGTTTTATCTTCATTTTCAAACGTTGTAAGATATGTATCTGCAGTGAGTGTTATTTTAGATTCTTTGTCTATTTTAAGATTAATCTCTTTGGCAATATTAGTAGTATTTATAGCTCCTCGATATGAGGATTTGGTCATATTAATATCTAGTTTGGATATGTTATCAACTATTATTGAACCACTCATTGTTTGACTATTGGTATTAAGTGTTACGATTCCTCCATTGGATCCGCTCGTCCCCCACTCGCTTGTACCAGCAATAGATAGTAAAATATTACTGCCATAACTAAGTTTGGTATTAGTTAAGTTTATTTCTGCTTCAGTATTTGTTACAAAGAATAATGGTGCTGTCTTGTAAACTGCAGATTTATTATCAATTGTTAGAGTAGAATTGGTTGAGGTAAAGATTCCTTTTCCTTCGTTTGCATCTCCCGACATTGATTGATATAGCATTATTCCTGCTTTGTCTATATTACTCCTATTACCAGTTCCTGCTGCAATTAAATAAGAGTTACTAACGGTTGCACTATTTTTTCCTTCTACAACAACCATTTGGGAATCGCTAGCAGTACCTTCGGTATTATCGATAGAAATATCTCCTGTTGAATAGATGATTGGTGATCCTTTACCACTAGTTTTTAGTTTAGAGTTGCTTACTTTAATTGTACCTTCTCCTCTATCTGTAGCTAGTGTTGCACATGAACCGCCAAGAGTAGTTATAGTTACGTTATCAGCTTCTATACTTCCACCATATGTGGCATCTAATCCACGTGCAGAATTATTACCGCTTGTTTCTATAATACTATCGCTTATATATATTTTTGAATTCTCTCCTGTTGAGAAAATTGCATTACTTCCTTTGCCAGAAGTAGTTATCTTGGCTTTTTTTATTGTAGCAATAGAATTATTTTGAACTAATATGCCAGCATTTATTCCATAAAAATCAGATTGTTCGTTACTGGTGGTATCACCACTTTTTATTACATTAATATCGTTTAAGATAGCATTACCTCCATCTTTAACTAATATTACGCTTTCATCGGGATTAGTTGATTCATAATTACCGGTTAGTTCTTGTTCTTCAGTTATAGTAGTATTACCATTTGCTTCTACTGCTTCGTTATTATTTTGTTCTGGCTTATGTGGAAAGTCGTTAGATTTAGTATTGGTGTTATCTTCTATTATTATAGGTTCATTATTAACAGCTATGTGACTAGCAATTGTTTTTATACCGAAAACTGTTATGCTTGTAATAATAATTGTTGTTAAAATAAATATTGTGATTTTATCCCCATCTATGAATGTTTCTTGAAAATCTTTTCTGTTCAGTTTGGATTCAATTAAATAGGATAAACACAAAGCAAAGATAAAGGCTTCAACACCAATAATAGTGTAGAATTTATTTGATAACATTGTATTTTTTTGAACTTCTTGATGATTTTCTTTTTCATCAGATAGCATATCTTCTTCATCTAAAGCATCGTTTCCCATCGACGGCGCTTTATCGTTTTCATTACTATTTTCCGTAGGTTTTTCTGGTGGCGGAGCCATTTCTCCGCTCTGTTTTTCTGGTGGGTTACCTTTGTTATCATTTATTTTTTCTTTAGTAGTACTGTTTGAAGTTGTTGTGTTACTTTTTATTGTATTATAACTTGTGAATACCATGGCAGTTAATGAAAGCAACATAATTAATATAATTACAACATTTTTAAATGTTCTATTATTATTCATTTTTCTCCTCCTTTATGGCAAAAATATAACAGATATTTGTGATTGGTAAATGAAGCACTCTTAATTAGCAGGTGAAACATTCGTTATATATTCTCGCTATTTTATTAAGATTATAATACTTTTCAGATATGAAAAAAAGTATATTTCTATACCTTTACTCAACTGGACATATATCTTCTAATTCAAGATTTATCTTGTAATAAATCGTTTTATCTTCTTCGTTTGTGGCACTTACTTCTAAATAAAAATTAGATTTTGTTAAATCCGAACAGGATGATTTATAATCATCTATATTAAATTTCACGTTTTTTAAATGTTCTTTAATTGTGGTATTATGCCCTTCTTGTTCACAATCTTTTATTTTAGTATTAGTACCATTATAGTTTTCATATAATGACACTTTAAGATTTTTATATTTTGTATCATCATCTGACTTTGTAGTAATATCTGTTATATAAATATATATCTTTCCTTTGGAATCATAGGCAAGACTCCCTGTGATGCTATAATCCGAATCGGATGTAGTAATTTTTTTAAAAGAAAAATTTCCTTTTTTATTGATAATAAGTATTCCTCCGATAATTATGAAGATTAGAATTATACCAGCAATTATTAATGGGACCTTTTTCTTAGATTTAGGTTTTATTTCCCCATCTAGAATCTCAGTGATATCAACATTAAATAATTTGCTTATTTCGTGTAATTGGGCGATGTCTGGGACACTTTTGCCATTCTCCCATTTACTTACTGCTTGGAATGTGACATTTAGTTTTTCAGCCAGCTCTTTTTGAGTAAGATTATTATCTGTGCGAAGCTTTTTTATTAAAGCCCCTACTTTTTCTTGATTCATATTATTCCTCCTTTTCGAAATCTTCTAAAAAGGTATGTTTTTCGCCATCTTTTCTATAACCTAAGATGCAGTTTAGATTTATATTGTCTAAGGCTTTGAATATGTTATTATCAATTTCTTTATTATTCTTTTTTAAGCTTGATATCAATTCTTTTATTTCTTTTCTTTTACCAGATAGTTCTTCTCTAGCTACTTTTTCAGTAAATTTACAAGCGCAGTTTAGAAATGTTAATTCATTATAGTTTTTCCACCTTATAATATCTTCTTCTTTAACTAGATATAAAGGTCTTATTAAATCTATACCTTTAAAATTATCACTATGTAATTTAGGAAGCATCGTTTTTATTTCTGAACCATAAAACATTGATAAAAGGGTTGTTTCTATTACATCGTTAAAATGATGGCCTAAAGCTATTTTGTTACAGCCCATTTCTTGAGCTTTATTATAGAGGTGTCCTCTTCGCATTCTGGCACATAAGTAACAGGGATTATCAGCGCTCAATTTATTAGATACTGCAAAGATATCTGTTGTAAATATTTCGATAGGAATATTCATTAGTTCAGCGTTCTTTTTAATCATGGTAAGGTTTTGATCAGTATATCCAGGGTTCATTACAACATATTTGGCTTCAAATGGGACCATACCATGTCTTATTAATTCTTGGATGCATTTAGCAAGTAGAAATGAGTCTTTTCCTCCACTTATGCAAATCATTACTTTATCATTTTCATTGATTAATTTATAATCTCTGATGGCTTTGATAAATTTCGAAAAAATATCTTTACGAAATTTTTTTATAATACTCTTTTCTATCTCTCGATATTTTTCCATAATATCACTACTTCTCTATTTTATATCCCGCTTCTTCTATTTTTTTCTCAATTATGTCTAAGGGAGTATTATTACTTTTTATTTTGACAATACCACTTGGCAAATCTACTTTAACTTTATTTACCCCTTCTAGTTCTTTTAAAGCTTTTTCCACTCTATTTTTACAATGTTCACACTTCATACCAATTACTTTAATTTCTATCATTTATCATTCTCCTTAATTCTTTTTAATCTTAATGAGTTTAATACTACTATTAGACTACTTATCATCATTGATAAGGCTGCAAATACGGGATTTATTTTCCATGGTAGAAATCCCGTTGCGATTGGGATCATAATGATGTTGTAAAAGAAAGACCAAAAGAGGTTTGTTTTAATAATGTGTAGTGTTTTTTTACTAATATTTATTAAATCTAGTATTTTTAAGAGATTATCTTTTAAAAGAATAATATCAGAAGAATTGGCAGCGATATCAGTCCCACCATATACAGAAACACCAACGTTAGCTGTTTTAAGACTAGGAGCATCATTAATACCATCTCCTACCATCATTACCTGTCTACCTTCTTTTATATATTGTTTTACTAAAGATGTTTTTTCTTTAGGAAGTATGCCCCCTATAACATTTTCGATTTCTAATTCTTTACCTATTCTACTGGCAATTACTTTGTTATCGCCACTTAAGATAAAAGTATCAATATTCATTTCTTTTAGTTTTTTTATTAGTTTCTTCGATTCTTTCTTGATCGCATCTCTAATACCTATTAATCCTACTAGTTGTTTATTTTCAAATACATAGATAATACTATTACCTTTTTCAAGTAGTTCTTTTTCATCTATTTCTTGATCTTTACCTTTATCTAGATGTAGTTCTTTGAAGATTTTGTCGTTACCAACATAGAAACTACTTTTTCCTATTCCGCCTTTAAAACCAATGCCTGGAAACTCTTTATAACTTAATACTTTTATATCTTTAGTTATATAGTTTTTAAATGCTAAGGCGATGGGATGATTACTTTTTCTTTCTAGATTTGCAACGATATTAATGAGATCATCTTTTGAATAGTTACTATATGAAATGCATTCTGTTACTTGAAGTTTTCCTTCTGTAAGAGTTCCCGTTTTATCAAAAACGATAGTATCTATTTTATTAGCAGTTTCTAATACTTTACTATTTCTTATTAAAATTCCTTGTTTAGCACAGGTACCAAGACTAACTACTATGGCTAACGGAGTAGCCAGCCCAAGTGAACAAGGACAAGATATTACGAGAACATTGACAAAAGATAATAGAGATTTATCTAATGTATGCCCCATAATAAGATGTATTATCAAGGTTATTAGTGCAACCATAAATATTCCCGGGACGAAATAACTGCTAATTTTATCAACTAAGCGAGCAATATTTGGTTTGGTATTACTAGCTTCTGTTACTAGCCTAACTATTTCTGAAATTGTCGATTTAGGCCCAATTCTGGTTGCTTTATATTCTATAAATCCATCTATATTAATTGACCCAGCTACTACTTCGTCACCAACGGTCTTTTTAACGGGAAGACTTTCGCCATTTAAGAACGATTCATCAGTATGGGTTATGCCTTTAGTAATTATTCCATCGACAGCAATCTTCATTCCTGGTTTACAGATAAGAACCATGTTTTCTTTTACTTCATTTATTGTTATTTCTTTTTCTTTATAATCTTCTTTTATTAAAGCGGTAAGAGGTGTTATTTGAACCAGGTCTTTAATAGCATCTTTGGTTTTTTCTTTACTTATACTATCTATATATCTTCCTATTTTTACAAGATATATAATCATTACGACAGAATCAAAGTATAAATTATGGACTAGATTGTAATTACCATTTAGGACTTGAAAAAGATTTATTGTACTGTAGATAAAACTAGATGTTATTCCTATAGTTACTAAAGAGTCCATATTTGGGTTTTTTCTTAGTATGTTTTTTAATCCATTAATAATTATATTTAGGCCATAACCAATAAATATACAGGAGATTATAAATAGTGTTATTGCAAATATTTTGGGATGATTACTAGTGTTAAATATAGAAGGAACTGGTAGCTTCAACATGTTAGCAAAAGATAAATAAGCTATTAATAATACTAGTGGTAAAAAAGCTAGTAATATTCTTTTTTTATTGTTTAGTAATTTGGTATTATCATATTCTTTATATAACCCTAATGATTTATATCCCGATTCACTTATATATTTTTCAATATCTTCTATTCCTATTATTTCATCGTTATATGTAACTGTAGTACATGCTAAAACCAGGTTAGTAAGGGAGTCCTCTATTCCTTTTTGTTTACTTAAGTGCTTATCTATAGCATTTGAACAAGCACTACACGTCATACCAGATATACTTAGTGTTATTTTTTTCATGACTACATCCAACCTTTTGCATTATTACTTAGACATTACTATTTTAACATAGAAAAAGATTACCTGCACGATAATCCATCATTTTTGAACTATATTTTTTTTCTGAATCTATTCTTTAATTAGTATGTTAACATCTATATCATTATTAACTAGTTCTTTAAGTTTTTTAGCATCTTCTTTTTTGCCAACTATAGAGCCGTAGTGAATTGGAATAACAACACTCGGTTTAATAATGTTAGCAAGGGTTGCAGCCTCTTTATAATCCATTGTATAGGTACCACCAATTGGCAAGAAAGCGATATCACATTTCACTTGTTTATTCTCTTCTGTAATATCTGTATCACCAGCTATATAATATCTTTTATCATTGATAATAATTATATAACCGAGCCAATTATACTCTCTTTTATGAAAAGGTTTGTTAGTATTATAACTAGGTATTGTATAAAACTTATAATCTAATACTTGATATTCTTGATTAGGTTTTGCTTTAATAATTTGGTTATTATTTATGTTTAATGTTGTTAACTTATCTACTTCTTTTTCGGGAATAATAAAAATTGTATCTTCTTTTCTTACTTTATTTAGATCTTCTAAAGACAAATGATCATAATGACTATGGGTAATAAAAATTATGTCGGCATCGTTATAATCTTCTTCTATTCTAAACGGATCAAAACGAATTATTCTTTTATCTTCAATTCTAATACTTGATTGAGTATTTATAGTTATATTTTGTAACATAATTAAACTCCTTTACCAGAAAAAGAGAGATATCTCTCCTCAATAATAGATATAGTAGTTATATTTTTCTTCATCTTTATAGCGCCCGATGAATATTTTAGTATCTTCATTTATTTTTTCATACTCTTTTTTATCTACTAATATTTCAACTTGACTATCATCAACTCTTACAACTACTGTGTATAGTTTTTCAGCATCATTAATTCCCCCAGCCATTTGATGATATAGAAACTTAGTGTTAGTATTTACTTCTTCTATGTTTTTCTTTTTACCATAAAAATGTTGGTATAACTTTTTGTAAAGAAGAAGGAATACGATGATTATAAAGAATAGTACTATAGTTAATATAAGTAATGTATAAATGTTTTCCGTTTTACTTCCCCCTTTAGAAGAAAGGCTAGCAAATGTTATTAAATATATAAGCCCTATTGCTAAGAATGAAATGATAAAGAAATACTTAGTTCTTTTAAAGAATCTTCTGTTTTCTGTTCTTCTAATAGTTTTTAATTCTTCTTTAGTAGGCAATCTCCAACCATATATATTATTCATAATTAACATTCCTTTAATAGTTTTATTCTTTCATCAAAATCTGAACTCTTACATATATAAGAGCCAGATACAACCATATCTACTCCTGATTCTTTGGCTAAAGAAATGGTATCAGCATTTATTCCACCATCAATGTTTATAACATATTTATAATTGTTCTCTTCTCTTAATTCTTTTAGTGTTTCAACTTTATATAAAACACTATCCATGAATTTTTGACCACCAGCACCAGGTTTAACACTCATTACTAATACTTGATCTACATGACTGAGTAAAGGAACAATATGACTTACTTTAGTTTCGGGATTTATAGCTATCCCTACTTTTTTACCAGTGTGCTTTATCATGTTAATAACATCTATTGGGCGACGATGAGATTCATAATGAATGGTGATATATTCAACACTTGGTATTTTAGCTAAATCTCTAACGTATTTATTGGGTGAACAAACCATTAGATGAACATCTAAGGGTTTATTAGTTTGTTTAAACATTTTTTTAATGTCAGCTATTTCAAAATTCTTAGTAGATACAAAGTTACCATCCATTACGTCAACATGGATATAGTCAGCTATACCTTCGTCTATTTTTTGTATTGTTTCTTCTAGTGGATAATCACTACTTATAAATGAAACCCCAACTTTCATTTTATCTCCTCCATTATTTTCAAATAATTGTCATAGCGAGATTTTAATATTCTTTTATTCTCTACGGCTTTTTTTATTTCACAATCATCTTCTTTATTATGAAGACAATCACGATATTTGCATTCATAATCTTTAAACTCTCTAAATGTATATTGTAATTCTTCTTTTGAAATTGTATTTAGTTCTAAAGAAGAAAAACCAGGAGTATCCGCTACTAAAGCATCGTCTATATCATATAATTCAGTATGTCTAGTAGTATGTTTTCCCCTTCCTAGAGCTTTGCTTATTTCTTTGGTTTCTATATCATATTTGTCTGTTAGTTTATTAATTAAGGTTGATTTCCCAGCTCCTGATTGACCAGCTAGAACAACTATTTTTCCTTTAATAGCTTTAATTATACGAGCCGATTCGGTATTAAAGAAAACTTGATACCCGATCGATTCGTAGTATTCTTTTAGTGTAGCTATTTCTTCTTTCTTTTCATCTGTTAATAAGTCTAATTTTGTAAACACTATTAGCGGTTCAATATTATTATAAGTAATAATTGATATTAGTTTATCTAATAGTATTAAATCTAAATCAGGTTCTTTAACACTAGCTATGATAAGGGCATTATCAACATTAGCTATCGCTGGTCTTTTTAGTTCATTTTTACGAGGAAGTATTTTAACGATAATGTTATTGTCTGTATCAACAATAACATTATCGCCGACTAAAGGGGTTATACCTTTATTTCTAAATACTCCTCTTGCTCGACAACCAAAGAGCATATCATCTATTTTAACTGTGTATAAGTTGCTAATTATTCTAATTATTTGACCATTCATTAGACACCTAACATAGATTTGTTTCGGAACACTCTTCTTCTGTATTTCCTCCTTCTGGAGTTACAGATCCATCGTTTGCTTTAGCTACTTTAATAGTTAGTGTTGTTCCCTCAGTAACAGTAAATCCTTTTTCTCTACTTTGATAGAAGATTGTACCAGGATTATAGTCTGAATTTGTATCATAAGTTACTTTTAAAGTAACATTATGTTCATCGCAGAAGGCTTGAACTTGTTCTACGGTATATGAACCATCTTTAAAATCAGGATATTTAACTACTATATCGGGAATATATAATGTAATAGAATCGTTAGCTCTAAGTTTAGTACCGGCTTCAACATCTTGACTCATAACTACTCCGTCTTTAGCTTCTTCTCCTTCTTTTACTTCTTTTCTTTCTATTAGAACATTAATTCCATATACTTCTAACATACCTTTTATTTCTTGATAATTTTTGCCAGCATAGTTTTCAATAGTTACTGTTGAATCACCAGTTGAAATAGTTAAAGTAACTGTTGTTCCAGATGCTCTTTTACTTCCAGCAGCTGGATTAGTCTTAATGACATGATCTTTTTTTATCTCCGAACTACTTTCTTCTTTTTGCGTATCAGCTACTTCAAAGCCTTCATCTTGAATCTTCTTTATAGCTTGTTTTACTGTCATATTAGTTACATCTGGGATAATTTTATCCTTACCATTAATAAGAGATGGAATAAATAAGAAGACAGCTGCAACTAATATTACTAAACCGGTAAATATTGAAGCCAAGATAATTAATAGTTTATTCTCTTTTTGTATTTCTTCTTCATCTACTTGTTTTACCTTTACTTTTTTACCAGAATCTTCTTCTTCGTCATCTTCCATTTCAACGGCTTTTTCTACTTGTTTGGTAAATTTTTTACCATCAGTATCTAGCTCAGGATATTTGTATTCTAGTTTTGGCTCGTTTAAACGAGATTCTTCTAAGCAAGTTACTAAATCTTCATACATTTCTCTAGCATCACTATATCTATTTTTAGGATTTTTAGCTGCAGCTTTTAAAATGATATTTTCAACGCTTTGAGGAATCTCTGGTAATTCTTCTCTAATAGAAGGTAGAGGTTCTTTTAAGTGCTTTAAAGCTATTTCAACGGCGTTATCTCCACGATATGGTAAAGTACCTGATAATAATTCATACATTAATATACCCATTGAGTATATATCACTTTTTAGGGTTGAACCTTTACCAGAAGCTTGTTCTGGTGGGAGGTAATGAACACTTCCCATTACAGAGTTAGTTTGAGTTAATTGAGTAGCATTCATAGCCATTGCTATACCAAAATCAGTAATTTTTACTAAACCATTTTCTAGAATCATTATGTTTTGTGGCTTAATATCTCTATGAATGATATATGAATCATGGGCTACAGATAAACCATCTGCTATTTGACTCATTATATCTACTACTTCAGAAACAGTTAGTTTACCTCTTTTTTTCAATAACTCTTTAAGTGTTTTACCATCTATATATTCCATGACAATGAAATATTGGCCATTATCATCACCAACATCATAAACCTCAACTATATTAGGATGAGATAATGATGAAGCTGATAAGGCTTCTCTTTGGAAACGGCGGACAAATTTTTCGTCGTCAGCAAGATCTCCACGTAATACTTTTACAGCTACGTCACGATCTAGTATTGTATCATATGCGAGATAAACATTAGCCATTCCACCTTCACCAATAGATTTGATGATTTGGTATCTATCGTTTATCTTTTGACCTTTCATTATCATTCTTCTTCACCACTTTCAAGTGTTAAGTAAGCTACTGAAATATTGTCCTGTCCACCCCTTGCATTACTTTTTCTAATTAGCTTAATTAATTTTTCTTCTATTTCTAGTTCTTCATCATTTAGAACTTTCTCTATTTGTTCTTTACTAAGCATGTTAGTCAATCCATCACTACATAGTAAGATTCCATCAACATTTGTATCTACTTCAAAAATATCAATATCAACCTTATCAAAAGTACCTAATGCTTTCATTAGGACATTTTTCTTAGGATGGTACTTAGCTTCTTCTTCTGTTAAATCCCCCGCATCGATAAGAAGGTTTACTAATGTATGATCTTTAGTTACTTTAGTAAGTTTACCATTCTTAAAAACAAAGCCTGAAGAATCTCCAACATTACCAAATATTAGGAATTCTTTGGTAAGAAGTGCTAAAACACAAGTAGTTCCCATGCCCGTACTTTCAGGATTTTCTTTGGTATAATCTATTATTTCTTTATTGATTTCTGCTATGTTATCTCTTATCCAATTAATGCCATCTATCTTGCTTCCGATTGTAGACGTTTCGGTAAATCTTTTGCCTAGATGAGTTAAGACTAGAGAAGAAGCTACTTCTCCAGCTCTATGTCCACCCATTCCATCAGCAACGATAAGAAGATATTCGTTATTAGCGTTTTTTAAAATGGTAACAGAATCTTCGTTATGATTTCTTACTTTTCCTGTATCTGTTAAATAAAAACTCTTCATGATTTCACCTCTTTACTTCTTAGTTGTCCACATGCAGCATCTATCTTACTTCCAAATTCTTTTCTAGTAGTTGCTGTAAGACCTTTTTGAATTAATATATCATAGAATTTTTTTATTCTTTCTGGTGTGCTCTTTTTAAATTCAATATGACTGGTTTCATTATAAGGAATTAGGTTTACATAAACATTTAGTCCTTTTAGTAAACTAACCAGTTCTAAAGCTTGTGTTTCATTATCATTTACACCATTCAACATTACATATTCTATTGTAACACGCCGATTGGTTTTAGCGCTATATTCTTTTATTGTTTTAATTAAATCTTTTAATTTGTATGCTTTATTAATAGGCATGAGTTTATCTCTTAATTGGGTATTGGGAGCATGAAGAGAAATAGCTAGATTTATTTGAATGTTTTCTTCAGCTAATTTCTGTATTTTAGGGATTAGACCACAGGTTGATAACGTTATATGTCTTGCCCCAATTGCTAAACCTTTAGCATCATTTATAGTTTTAATAAAATCCATTACGTTATCGTAGTTATCTAATGGTTCGCCAATACCCATTATTACTACACTAGATATTCTCTTCTTGATATCTTCCTCAACTAATAGTATTTGTTCAACCATTTCATAGCTTTCAAGATTTCTAACTTTTTTTAATCGTCCAGATTCGCAAAAGGCACATCCCATATTACATCCGACTTCACTACTAACACAGATACTTAAGCCATAATCGTGTTCCATTAATACTGCTTCTATATAGTTATTATCTTGCAGTTTAAATAAATACTTTTTGGTAAGTTTATCTTCTTGTTTTTTCTCGATAGTAATAAAATAATTAGAAAAGTCATTAGCTAGTACATCTTGAAGTTCTTTTTTTATATTGGTCATCTCATTAAATTTACGTACTTTTTTTTCATAAAGCCACTCAAAAACTTGTAAAGCTTTATACTTTTTTTCGCCTTTACTTAAGAAATATTCTTCTAAATCAGATCTTTTAATTCCATATATATTCCTCATATTTACACCTATTTAATTATAACACAAAGAATTATAAAATTGAATAACACAAGAAAAAGATAACAATTTTGTTGTTATCTTATTAATACTTTACATATTATTCGGATTATTTGTGTCAACTGGAATAGTATTTATTTCTGTTGTTGGATTTAAATCAAGTTGTTCAATTTTTGATTCTACAGTTGCATTACTTACTGCCGGTTCTTGGCTATTAGTTGCTGGGGCATGATGAATAATACTTTCTATGGTAGCATTGGGATCTACCCCTGCAATAGAAGATGTCGTTGTTGGTTGAATAGTCGCAGTTTGGCTTTCTTCCGCTGCAGCTTCCGTTTGGATAGTTTGAACGTTGATTTGATTTGCTGGCATAGCTTGAGTTGGAGGTTGAACAGCAAGGGATCTGTTTGATCAATTGGTCCAAGCGGCACTTGTCCTTCAATATTTCCATTAGCTGCAACAGCGCCCATTTTCATTTGTTTTTTTATTCGAACAAATTTAATAATTGCATAGATTATTAACACTATCTGAATAATAATGTAAATAGTTGTAATGGTATTCCTCAATTGATTGTCTCTGATAATTGTCATATTTTTTCCAAGCAACGTTGTTTGGGAAGAGACGAAGCCTAGAGCAACCATCCCCCAACCAAATGCACTATTAAAACACACTTTGCCAAGAAAATATGATTGGAAGAAAAAAAATGGTATAAAAATTAGAAAACTACCTTTACCATATAATATTTTATGAAAGCCATTTAAGAATAAAGTAAATGCTATATACGGGATAAATGCTATGAGTGCAATTATTACTAAATATACTAATGGTGATGAAGAAAATTGACCCATGATATTACCTCCTATTGTCTCATTTTTTCTTTTTTAATAATCTACTAAATAGATTATTAGTTTTGTTAGTTTCTCTGATAATTATTTTTTTGTTATGAAGATATTTTATTGTATAGTAGCATAAAGCTATCATTACTAAAGTCCATATAACATGGTTAATAACTATTCCTAGATATAATCTATTATGGACATCTAGAGCATAATTATAGAATGATAAATCTGACATTTTACAAAGACTTCCTATAGATAATATACCATCATATGATGCATTTATAAGAATGATGCCTGTTGTTATTGTTAATAAGATTATTGATATGGTAATGAATCTTATGTAAGGTTTATAGGTCGTTTTATTTAATAAACGCGCTTTGAAGCTGCTTATTATTGTTCCCATAAAGATTAGTAGAGTTCCAACATTAATTAGTATTGAAATGATTGCCATATATATTGTATTGTTCAAAGTAAATTCTACGGCGTTTTTATAATCATTTATTATAGTTGTACTATTGAGATTAAAAATAGATATTAATATCATTCTGAAAATAATAAAAGCTATTACAAATATTATCGTATATATCATAATGTCATATAAAGAGTTTATTATAATTGTTTCTACTTGTTTGTCTTTAGCTCTTTTTCCTATATTAAATAGTTTCATTTTATGCACCTCTACTCTATGATTTATAATAACATAGTTTAGTTTGAGGGTAAAGAAAAAGACGATTTAAAAATCGTCTCTATTTCTTAAAAATGGTGGAATTTCGATATCTCTATCTATATCACTTCTCATATAGGTATTATTGGGAAGATCATCTGTGACTCCGCCAACTTGTTCTTTATCATCATCAAAACCTGTAGCAATAACTGTTACTATTACTTCGTCATTTAAGTTTTCATTAATTACAGCACCAAATATTGTATTGATATCTGTATTAGCAGCATTTCTAACTACTTCGGCAGCATCCTCTGCTTCGAATAAAGTTAGTGAATTTCCACCGGTAATATTGATGATAGCATCTGTTGCTCCATCAATAGTATTTTCTAATAATGGAGAAGCAACAGCGTGCTGAGCAGCTTCAATTGCTCTATTTTCTCCTTCACCTATACCGATACCGATAATAGCGTTACCTCTATTTTGCATTACTGCTTTTACATCAGCAAAGTCTAAGTTTACTAAACCAGATACAGCAATCAAATCTGATATTGATTGAACTGCTCTTCGTAAAACGTTATCTACTTCTTTAAAAGCTTCTACGATTGGAGTAGATCTATCTATAATATCTCTTAATCTATCATTAGGTATAACTATTATTGTGTCAACATGTTTTCTAAGTTCTGCAAGCCCTACTTCCGCATTTTCCATACGACGACGTCCTTCAAACTTAAATGGTTTAGTAACTATTGCAACAGTAAGGGCTCCTTGCTCTTGAGCTATTTCAGCAATAATTGGAGCGGCACCAGTTCCGGTTCCTCCTCCTAAACCACATGTTACAAAGACCATATCAGAACCTTTTAAAACATCTTCTATTTCTTGTTTGCTTTCAACTGCAGCTTCACGGCCAATTTCGGGATTACCACCAGCACCAAGGCCATCTGTTCCTAATTGGATTTTTGTTTCTGCTTTACTGACATTCAATACTTGTAAATCAGTATTGGCTACGATAAAATCGACTCCTCCAACTCCTGATTCAATCATACGATTTACGGCATTGCATCCTCCACCACCGGCACCGATGACTTTTATTTTTGCGATTTGATCTCTTTCTAAACCGTGCATTTAACATCCTCCTTAAATCTATCCGAAAAAGTTTCTAAACAACCTAACGATAGAGGAATCGTTCTCTTCATCCAAATCATATCCCCCTAATGCTTGTTGTTCTTCTATACTATATATTGAATATTCTTTATCTTTCAATCTAGACTTCTCATCATAATATTTAATCAATCCTACAGAAGAACCATATCTATTATGTCTGACGCCAAGTTCACTAACTCGTCCTACTATAGCTTTATCTTTAAATATTTTATTTAGAATTAATCTGAAATCTCTGTTCTCAGTTAATCCTCCTGTAACAATTATATAACTTATTTCCTTTTTTGTTAAGATATTTATTTGTTTTTTGCATAAATTGAGTATTTCTTCAATACGACTTTGAATTATTTTTGATACCTCTAATTGGTTAATAATTATATTATCGCCATATTTATCTTTTACTTCAACGGTATTATCTTCTCTAGCTCCTTTAGCAAACGATAAACCGAGATTTTCTTTGATGTCTCTAGCAGTACTGCTATCTATTTTATAAATATACATGAGGTCATTTTCGATATTTTTAGCACCAACATTAATTGTTTCAATATTTGTAAGTATTCCCTTATTGAATAAAGCAACATCAGTAGAAGTATGACCTATGTTTATTATTATACCAGAATTATCTCGCATTTCATCTATTTTATATTCATAATAGTCTCCTATAGAACTTAAAGAAATGTCTAATACTTCTAGTCCTAGTTTTTCTAAGGTAACTAAGATTGGGTAAATATTAGTTTGAGGAGCAGTTATTAGGATACCTCTTGCAGTTAGGGAATCTGATTTTACTCCTTTGGGATCTCTAACCTTGCGTCCATCTGATAGAGTAAAACTAGTTGGTAATAGGTTTATGTATTCTCTATCTTCTTTTATTTGGCCTCTCAATGCTTCTTTAAAGACTTTGCTGACTTCTAAACCTGTTACTACGTGGTTTTCATTATCTATTTTTATTTCGCCTGTTATAACAGAGAATTCTAAGTTTTTGGGAGGTATTGTAATGATTACTTGTTTTATAGGAATACCCATTATTCCATCTGTTTTACTAATAGCATTTTTTAAGCTCTCTTTAAATTCTTCCTCGTTTGTTATAATTCCGTCTTCCATTCCGTTGATGGGTTCATATAGTGATGCTAGGATATTAAGTTTATTTCGAAACATTTCGCCAACTACTAATTTGATACTATCTGTACCAATATCCATACTGGCCATTATTTTGCGCATATCATCACTCCTATCATAACTATGTTAATTATACAAGACTTAGGAAGATAAATCAACTAAGTCAAAAAAAAGTAAGTATTACTATGAAGTTGTAATATAAAAGTGGACACATGAAAAGTGTTTCCACTTTTTATTTGCTATAATCAGTATAAGGAGATGATAATATGGCTAGTAAAGGTCAAAAATTTAAAAAATGGACTGCAGAAGAAAAATTTAAAATAATTGAACCGGCATTAAATTTTGAAAAGAGTACATGGGATATTACTAGAGAAAGTGGTCTAAACAATGGAATGATAAATAATTGGATAAAGGCTTATAGGGAAAAGGGTTATGAAGGATTAGTTCCAAAAATTAAACATGATAATCCACTTGCTAAATATTGTAATAAAAAGAATTTAACTAAAGAAGAACAATTAGAATATGAAAATATGAAATTACGAATTGAGAATGAATTATTAAAAAAAGGATACCTAATGAAAGGAGATGGTACGATTGTAAAATTCATGAAGTAACTCAAATAAAATATGAAATAATAGAATTTTTAAGCAAAGAATATAATATAAAATCATTATGTCTAATATTAAGAGTATCTAGATCAGGATATTACAAATGGTTAAAAAATAAAGATGTATTAAACAGATATGAGATTAATAGGAAAGATTTAGGAGAATTGATTAAGGATATTCATAAAAGAAAACCAAGTTATGGATATCACAGAATATGGAAAATAATAGTAGTAGAAACAGGCTGGATAATTTCAGCCAACTTAGTTCACAAAGTTTGTAAGATTTTGAATATAAAGTCCAAAGCAAAGCATTATAAATATAAGAAACCTGGAGAAGAATCTATTAAATATCAAAATATAGTAAATGGAAATTGGGAAACAGTTAGACCATTTGAAATAATTGTTTCAGATACTACATCCTTTTATTTTAAAAAGAAAAAATATGATTGGACATTTTATTTAGATGTATTTAATAATGAAATAGTTGGTTCTGACATAAGAGAATCATTAAATGGTAATGGAATAATAAATCATAGAGAAGCAGTTAATAATATGTTAAATAACAAAATAAAAAGAGGATACGAAAACCTTGATACAATCGTTCACACAGATCAAGGAGTCGTATATTCCTCATTGTCATTTAACAATACATTCAATTCTTACAAAGTAACCAGGTCTATGTCAAGAGCTGGCACACCAACAGATAATCCAGTTATTGAATCTAAAAATGGCTGGATTAAAAAGGAAATGTATATTGATTTTGACATTAATAATTATAACACAGTTAAAGAATTTATTAATGATATAGTTTGGGATAATAATAATTATCGACCAAGTTATGCGTTAAAATATAAAACCCCAATTGAGTATAGAACTCAACTAGGGTTTAAATAATACTTTTTCAGTGTCTACTTTTTGTTGACAAGTTCATATTACTACTTACTTAATGCTTCAACTAATTCTGCTTTTTTCATAGTTGTATAGTCAGCTATTTTCTTTTTCTTAGCTAGTTCTTTTAATTCAGCTACTGTTAATTTAGATAAATCTTGTTCTTCTTTTTTAGCAGGAGCCTTTTCTTCTTTTTTTACTTCAGCTTTAGGAGCTTCTTTTACCTCAGCCTTTTTAACTTTACCAGCATTAGCATCTTTAGCTAATTTAACTAGTTCAGTAAAAGCCTTAGGATTATCGATTGCTATTTCACTAAGCATCTTTCTGTTAATTTCAACACCAGCTTTAGTTAACCCATTAATGAATTTAGAATAACTAATATCGTTTTCACGACAAGCTGCGTTAATTCTTACTATCCATAATTTACGGAAGTTTCTTTTATTTGCTTTTCTATCTCTATAAGCATATACTCCACTATGGAATGTTTGTTCTTGAGCAGTTTTAAATAATCTATGTTTAGATCCGAAGTACCCTTTAGCTGCTTTTAGTACTTTTCTTCTTCTATTTTTAGCGATATTTCCGCCTTTAACTCTTGTCATCTATAATCACCTTTCTACTAAATGAAGTCCTTTAAACGTTTTGCATCAGATGTAGATAAAACGCCTTTATTTCTTCTTTGTCTAATTTGTTTTCCAGAATCACCAGCAGTTTGATGATTACCATTTGATTTTTTATAAGTTAATTTTCCATTCTTCTTTAATTTAAACACTTTGCTAGATGCTTTATGTGTTTTTTGTTTACATTTTCCCATACTAATTCCTCTTTTCTTTTACTTTTTCGGTGCAAGTATCATAATCATAGTTCTACCATCTAATTTTGGCTGACTTTCAATTATAGAACATTCTTCTAATTCAGAAGCAAAACGAAGCATTACATCCTTACCAATTTCTGGGTGAGACATTTGTCTTCCTTTAAATTTAATAGAAACTTTAATTTTATGTCCCTTTAGTAAGTATTCATTGGCATTTTTCTTTCTAGCATTGAAATCATGAATATCAATTACTGGTGAAAGACGATACTCTTTTATATCTTTATTACTCTCTCTTTGCTTTTTCTGAGCTTCTTTTTGTTTTTTTTGTTTCTCATAACGATATTTATTGTAATCCATTATTTTGCCTACTGGATGTTCAGCATTATTGCTCATCAAAACTAGGTCTAAACCAGCATAATTTGCCAGAGTTAGAGCATCTTCTAACTTTTTAGTTCCCATTTGTTCTCCATTAGGACCAATAACCATTAATTCTTCTACGTTAATATCATTATTTATTAACACATCATTTTTATCCTTTGCTATGATAAAGCACCTCCACACAATCAAAAAGGGCGAATACATAGTATCCACCCATAAAGTCTTAAATAATTATATTCATTTTTAAGCTTTATACCTATCGTATCTATCTACAATCAGGTGGATGTGGATACATCGCTTTCTTTTCAATAACAAGATAGATTATATACTAAACTCTAATTATTGTCAATCTTTTTTATATAATTATTTAATATTTTTAAGTTCCCCATATTCCATAGTATGTGGTAGCATCTAAAGGAACTTTTTCGTTACTTGAAATGGCTGACGTTGAACCATTGGTTAATGACCAGCCTTTAAAGGTCCCTTGGTTTGCCCGCCTAGTTGGTACTGGTGCATAATCACTTATTTTAGCATTGTACGGAGCCCACGTTCGTACTAGAACTCTTCCGACGTTCATATCAAATACTGTGTTGTCTTTTTTAAGAGTTCCAAAATCTACTACAATATATGACGTACTACCGGCAGCTATGAAGTCGAAACTATTTAGAACCAATTCTGTTGTAGGAGAGGACATTGTAAATCTTTCCAGGTCGGATGTTATAGCTGACGTTCCATTCGGAGCAGATGCCATTGCTCTAATAACCAATCCTGTATTTCCAGTGGTTGGTTTTAACTGCGTAGTTGATGGTATCTTGTGCTTGAAGAATACTCTATACTTTTGACCCTCCTTTGTTGCAATTGGTAATGTATACCTTTCATACTGGTTGTCATTTTTGATTGTATATCTAATATTCTGACGCCAAAAGTTATGCCTTATCTCTGTTTCGGTTAATACTTTCTTATAGATTCTAACAGAATACATTTCACCTTTAAACCAATCATTTGTAGCATAACCTTTATCCTTCTTCGTAGCTTCAGCCCCTATTATTACGTGTGCGCCATCGTATGGATCGTGTATAGGCGTGTCA
>CADCFX010000005.1 GCA_902800945.1 uncultured Erysipelotrichaceae bacterium
TTAGTGTAAAACCATCATTCTTTTTCATTCACAACACCCTATCATCTACATAAATGTAACACATAATTCGACTTTAAACAATAGATTAAATAAAAAAAGGATGATTAATATCATCCTCAATAAATCTTGTATAATTACCACCAAGAACAAACGCCATCCCCATCACAAACAGGGTGATTCTTTACACCGCAAGTATGCGAATTTCCCGTGGCCATATAATATGCACTATTATCACAGACCTCCCAGTCAGAGTAATATTTATTTCCATAATTTTTAGGGAAATTAGTAAGAAGAGCACCATTTGGAATATCTCCTGGAGGTAATTCATTCGTATTAAACCAGAACCAACGATAAGCACCATTCCAGTAAATATAATACCAACCATGCAATTGGCATCCTTCACCAGGACACATATCCTTAGAATTATAAACAACCTTGTGAGTACTATTGCTATAATAAGTCCAGAAATAGTACCAATCAATAGTAGACGAATCATCATTAATATAATATGTTCTAATATAAAACCTTAATACCCATCCTCTAGACCAATCTCTTTTCATAGTATATTGCGAACTATACAAATCAGAATTTGTAACAGGATATTTAATATGCTTATTTAAATTACAAAACGAACCAGTACATCCAGAAGCATTAACATCAACATCTATAGCGCCAAGAAGAACGGCAAATACTTTCCAATTTGTTGAATTCCCAGCTCCATCTTTGGCTTCAAGATTAAATACATAACCAGGATGGGCTCCATTAACCCGCAACCTATCATCTAGCTTATATGACCACGATGTCGTCTGTTCATTATTCTCTTTGCCAAGCTGATAATTACCATAAGTAATAGTTGTACCGCTATATCCAGAACCTCCTGTATCTGAAGCAGAAACAGAATTAATATACATTTGCGCTCCATCATTATTCGCACTATACAAATAATCAATTGAATTAATACTACCCGTTTTATTAAGAGTAAGATGGTTAAATGTAGGAGTGCATGTGCCGGCTAAATCATTTTTTATCCTTTGAATGCATGAATCTCTAGTTCCTTTCGTTAACTCATAATAACTGTTAGGGTAATTCCAAACGAAACTGCAACTGTTATTAGGCTGTAATTGACAATTCCAACTTCCAGTAGAATCCTTATAAATTGAGTTCCTATAATAATAAACCAAATTAGAAATCGTCGGAGCAACAGTATCCCTCTTTACAGTCCTATCAGCAGGACACTGCGTACTATTTCCAGCATTATCATATACAGTCCCTGGAGATACAGCAGAACTATTCATATCGGTTTTAATAGTCCGTGTAACACTACCACTAGCATCATATGTATAATCCCCTGTATTGGCCACTTGTTTACATTTACTATGTGAATCAGTACAAGTTCCTTTTATTGTTACATTAGTATTTACCCATGAGCTACTACCACCAGAATTTGTACATGTTGGAGGAGTATTATCATATCTTACTAAAACTCCTCCAGTATTATCTGCTGCATTTTGTGCTTTATCTTTAATACTTTCTCCTTGTACCCAAATATAATAATCACCAGTCAAAGGACTACCAGATGAATATCCATTTACATCTGTAGTAAACGTCATCTTTCCATCTGTAATGGTCTTATTACTAGCATTTTTATAATTTGATATTGTTCCGCCTGTTATAGTAGTCCATTGAGTTGGAGGAGTACTACTACTCGTCGACCATCCTACCTTGATACTATTAGCATCAGAATAGAAACCACTTCTATCATCTTGAACAGTTATATTAATAGTATGTTTCTGTTTATATGTCCCGCAGTTATCACCACTATCGCATGTCACACTAACTGTTGGTTTATGCCAATCTACTCCAACAGATTTTAAACAATGATATATTGTTTTATCTTTTTCTAATCCTTGCAATCCCATGTAGTATTTCTTTAAATCTTTTTCACTAGTTATATCTACATAATCTGTTAATACTCCATTATTAGTATTACCATCAAAGAACTTCGTTAACTTATTCTCTGCTGGCGGAGCACTTAATTGTCCTATAAAATATTTAACACCCATCGTTCCAATTGCTTGATTAGTAGTTCCTCTCACTCTAACCGCTGTATTATACCATTCATATGCATTATTTAATTCTGTTTCATCTGTTTTATGTGCTTTCATCTGACAACTCTTATCAGCTGTTTCAAAATTAGATACCGCAAGAGGTTCAGTAACCAACTCATTCCCTGCCTTATCGACAACTTTAATATAATACGTTGATTGTTCTCCATAAAAATGTGAATTATATCCAGCAAACGAACCAGCACATTCTTCTATGCTATCTTTATTTGATTGATCATGAATAAATGGTGTCCCAGATGGGAAAGAACTATCTTTAGAACAATAGAATCCAGCCACTCCACTACCATTCGCATCATCCAAATATAGTTTTACTTTTTTTGTAGAACCAATAGTTACATCGTTGGCAACAACTGCTCTAGCAGTTGGTACCTCTTTATCAACCCTAACTACAATCGTTCTACTATGTATTGATCCATCACTCATATTATAAGTAATTGTTACTTCACTATTAAACATTACCTGTACATCTTTAATAGCTAGTTTATTATAATCTTCTTCATTATACACATTATCATCTACCGGTGTATTCTTTGGCTTAGTAATTGTTTGACCATCAAAATCATAACTAACACTAACAAAGTCTGTATACACATCAGATCTAACTCTCAACACTATATCTTTATTAGTCCAAGCTGCTGTATTACCACTAATTGGAATACTTGTTTCAAGCTTGTTATTAGTTTCAGGCCACTCGAAAATAGAAACCCCAATTTGAAAATCAGCAAGCTCCTGTTCGGCAATATCACAATCTTTATTCTGCTCAGAATATTTAGCTATATAAATATCGTCCTCAATAGTTATTGTAATCAAATTACAAATCATATTATCATGGTTCAAAGGATTATTAACTTGCGCTAAACCATCAGCAGAAGAAGAATCAGGTTGCAAAAAACCTTGAGCAACCAACTTATTAACAGAAATAGTCGTACTATTCTTCAAATTTGTTTCTTTTGCAAACTTAATAGCCGCATCCTCTATCTCTTGCTTCTTAGATTCATAAGCCCTTTCCCTACTTCTCCTGGCCATAGAATTATATCCTGTAATCGCTGCTACAGCTAAAACAGCCATAATTGCTATTACAGCCAATAATTCAATTAGTGTAAAACCATCATTCTTTTTCATTCACAACACCCTATCATCTACATAAATGTAACACATAATTCGACTTTAAACAATAGATTTAGTATAAACTCTGATCGTATACTCTCTTTTTTTACCATCTTTAGACACTATTACAAACTCTGTTTTTCCACCCCTAACAAAGCTCATATTTACACAATACTCATCTAATCCACTTTCATATTTAATTCTAGCTTCACCATAGTTTTTATCTTTTAAATACACTTTATCAGTCTTTTTAACCTCATAATTATCTCCTCCAAAAAACTGAATATCATAAACTTTCGGTTTAAGAACCGCCATCGCAGTAAACACTAGAACAATAACAAGTCCTACTCCCGCACCAATATATTTAATATTTTTATTCTTAAATATAAACAATGGATATACTATTATTGTTACTACACAAAAAATCGCTGATAATAAATGAGAAGGAAAAAGAAAAACTAACTCTTTTAAAAACCCTGAATAATGAAAGCCAAGAAAAAACATCATAGGCAGTAGTATTAACAACCCCCACCATTTATCTTTCTTCATATAATAACCAATAAAACCCATAGGAACACATGCAATAGTTGGCAATACCCAAAATCTATAGTACGTCATCAATAGACTTGAGTGATTTACTACATCTTGAACAATATAAATAAGAGGTTGACTAATTAAAAAGAAAACAAAACATTTTAATGCTGAGTCTTTGGGTGATTCACTATTCACAATAATAACAATACCAAATAATATCCATACCTCAAACGAAATACAAATATCCCTTAATGATGTATTCAAGGTGGCAGGAATCAAAGCTATAACACCACAATAAACACCTATTAAAATCGCCGCAATTATTATCCTAAGCCAGGTTAATTTTATACCGCCAAATATTCCTTTTCTATCTTCAGCCTTATCATTTTTTACACCCTTCATATAAATCTCTCCTTTTATAATAATTCACTAAATTTATTATCATCATTATCGGATATTCTTATTATATCATCATTTTTAATTGCTTCACTAATCAATGTTTCATAATCTATTAATTTTTCATATTCTTCACACTTGTCATGCTCAGGATTAATAACGGGATGCTTAGGGACAAATATAGTGCAGCAATCCTCATACGGCTCAATACTTATATTATAAGTATCAATTTGTTCACTAATTTTAATAATATCCAATTTATCAAAACAAGCAAGAGGTCTAATAACAGGCATTCTTACAACCTCATTAATAACCCCCATACTACTAAGAGTCTGTGAAGCCACCTGTCCAATACTTTCACCATTAATCAATATTTTGCATTTGTTTCTTCTTGCAATTCTTTCGCTTATTCTATACATCATCCTTCTCATAATAGTTATTAAATAATCATGAGGAATATTTCTATATATTGCTTCCTGTATTTTGGTAAAATTAATTACATGTAGCTTTATATCATTGTTATATAAAGCCAATCTTTTTGCCAAATTAATAACTTTATTTTTGGCTTCTATACTAGTATGAGGAGGACTTTCAAAATATAAAGCTTCTATCTTAACGCCTCTTTTAATAGCCATATAGCCAGCCACGGGAGAATCTATCCCCCCACTTAACATCAATAAGCCCTTTCCAGCCGAAGTAACAGGATATCCACCTAATCCTTTTTCACCATTAAAATAAAAATATATAGCGTTTAATCTTATTTCTATATTAATAGTTAAATCAGGATTATGTACATCTACCTTTTTATTTTGCATGTTTTTTAGAATAATCGCCCCAACTATTCTACTAACCTCCATCGATTCCCTCGGATATTTCTTATTGCTTCTCTTTGTAGTAACCCTAAAAGAATTAAAATTATAATCTTTAACTTTGTCTAATACTCTTCTTCCCAATTCATCAATGTCTTCACTATAATCCATCTTAAAAACTATATTATATTCATGTATACCAGCCACATACTGTAATCTCTCTACAACTTTGTCTATTTCTCTAGTTTTTACAAACATTCTTCCCTTATCAAACTCTATCTCAACATCATACTTATCTAATGCGAATTCCACATTCTTTTTTAACTGCTTCAAAAATAAGTTTATATTGTCTTTTTTAGTGCTTAATTCCCCATATTTAATCATTATTAACTTTTCCATACTATCACCACACATAAGTTAATCACATTTCAATTATATCCCATTAATTATTGAATGCAAGAAAAAGAGATTGAATCTCTTAACTACAATTATTAATACTTCCCAAATCATAAATATGCGTATAACCAGCTTCATTCAAGCTCTTCGCTGCTAGCGCACTTCTTTTCCCACTTTTACAATAAACTACTATCACAGCATCTTTATCAACAGCATAATTATCTATCTCTTCAATTATTTTAGTATAAGGAATATTTATCGCTCCTTCTAAATGGCTCTCATCATACTCTTCTTTTTCCCTTACATCAATTATTAATCCTTGATCTGCTTGTAACTCTAATGCCTTTTCACAACTAACACTTGTTATGCCCCCCGCCAATTCTTTCTTTTCAGCATTCTTACCACAACCACATAACAAAAGCATTAAACTAAAAACTATCATTATCTTTTTCATAATTAATCTCCCTCTCATAATAAATATTATCAAATACTTCTAAAAAATAATCAATATCTTTATAACTCACTAACTGAGATAAACCAATTCTAATACTCGTTAAACTCCTTAATTTATCACCATACACAGCCATAACACTAGTACTTAAATCACTATTATCATTAACATTACTTATATATATCTCATAATCATTAATACTATCTATAATATTCTTAGTACATATATTCATTAAACTAATACTAATTATATGAGGAATACTATATTTATTATTATTAATTAATAAACCTTTATATCCTCGTAGTTTATTAATTATTCTCTCATTTAAATCTCTAACTTTCTTATCCCATTCCACTAAATAAGTCATATTTATTTCCACCATTTTAGCTAAAGCCACTATACTAGGTAAATCAACACTATATTTATTGGTTATTTTCAAGCCTTTTCCTTTAAATACAATCCCCTTTCCTTTAATTCCATAAGCATTATCACTTATTATCATGCCTATATCTATATCTTTAAAACTAACATTTACCCTTCCAAAAGCATAACTCAAATCAGAAAATAATAAGACTTTACTATCTTCCTGTTTAATAGACTGTTTTATACTTTTAATCGGTTGTCTAATTCCTAACTCACCATTAACATAGGAAATAAAAACCATATAAGTATGTTCATTAATTAAATCCTTCAAATCATTTAAATCTATCAATCCCTCTTCATTATTATTAACATAGTCTATAACATACCCATTTTTTTCTAACACCCTAATAAATTCATACATATAAGGATCTTCAAGCTTAGATACAATAATTCTATTTCTTCCACTATTATTACTATTAATAATATCCAATAATACATCATAATTTCTATCAAATCCACTAGTCAATATTATTTCTTCTTTATTAACTCCCAATAAACTAGCGATTTCTCCCAATGAAGTACTATACAGATGATTACTCCTTATTCCTATATCATTAGAACTTGATATCCTATTATAGTATTCTAAAGAAGCCCTAGAATAAGCTTTTAAAACCTCTTCATCAACAGGTGTTGATGAAGCATAATCTAAATACACCATCATTATCACTCTCTTCAAAAAATAAGAATGTTACCATTCTTATTTCAAACCATTCAATAGCTTTTCTGAAACCCCAGGCTCTATATTATTAAGAGCCCCCATGGTAGATTCCAAAGATTTTTTATATTCTCCCTTATAGAAGAAATCTTCAGATTCTTTCAAAGCCTCATTCATCCCCTTATTAACTGTTCTATAACGATTCCCATAAACAACCGCCATTTCAGCCATTGCAGCAGTCTTAACCACTTGATTCGCTGTATTATAAACCTTTAAAACCAAGTCCCTAGCAGTATCCACTCTTATGTTAAGAGTCTTAATACTTATAGGTTGCATATTTAACTCTCTTATCATTTCTTCAACTGCAGCTTCAGCCTCTTCTACTTGAACATAATATTTATGAGGAATAACAGGCAAATTATAAGAACTAATCTTATCTTTTCCCTTCCTCATTATTTCTGTAATCTCTACCAACTGTTCTCTGGCTCTTGACTCATCTTCTTCTAATCCGCCAAGATTATGAAGAGCCCCATCCAACTTTTCCTCAGTTCTAGACAATCTAGCGCTTAAAGCTTCCATCTCTTTACCTAACCTAGTATAAGCAAAAGATCCAGTTCTATGAGCGTTAATGATTTCATCATAATCCTTTTTTATTGCACTTACTTCTTGTTTAATTACTTCAATAACTTTCACATCATCATCAGATAAATCATAGCTATATTTTATAACATCTAATTTTCTATACAAACTATTATTTACCTTCTCAATTTTATTAGCTCTAACAATTATCTTTCTAGTATATTCGTCAAAAATCTTCTTAGCATTCTTCTCTTCGTCAAAATTAGTATATAGATTATCAAAATAATCTAATATAGTTTTTAAATCCTGAGTACTATCCTCTACATTCAATACATTAAGTTTATCAAAAATATCAGATATCTTTTTATTAGACTCTTCTATATTATATTCCAAATTTAAATAATCTAGATTATACCCTTCTTTTACCATCCTATTATAAACATTTCTAATATCTTCCACCTTACTAGGTATCAAATTTTTGCCTAAAAGAATAATCGAAGGAGCTTCACCAATTATGATTTTTAAATTACCAATAATATCCGAAATCCCCTTTACTATCTTACCGACTTCTTCATAGCTATTATTCTCCATAGCTACCTCAAAAGCCGCAAATAATTTGTCTACATTTTCAAATTGTAATTCTAAAGAATCACTAACTTCTCTGTAATCATTTTTATTATTATTATACTTGTTTATAATTTCTCTATACTCAGTTTTTAATTTTATAATACTATCCCTATTTTTTTCTTCAGACAAAGTAATATCCTTTATCTCATCCAGCAAAAAGTTAGTCTTAGTTTTAACATAATATATCTCCAACTCTACTGGAGCAATCTTCTCATCCAAGGAAGAATAATCCTTATCATTAAATAAATCCTCTATTTCAATTAATTCATCAGTAATTCTAGGAACATCTTTGTCCTTAATTTCATTAAAACGTTCCTTCCAATCTTCTAGCTTTTCTTGCATTCTGTCATTATTACTTATTAACGCTTCTACTTTATGTATTTCGCTTAGTATTGCCGATGATATAATTAGATTCTTTTCTCTTTCTAAAGCATTTATTTCTCTTCTATATCTTTTCTTTTCGTTATTATTAATGATATTTAGAACTATTATCAATATTATGATACTTACTATATAAAACGTAACTCCAGCAAGTATATAAGCTGTATGACTCATAATATTCCTCCTATTCTAAATAATCTATAAATATATTATCACAATTTTATTATAAAATATACCCGAAATAGTAACAAAAAAGCAAAATTTTGAAAAAGCAAAGGCTCGTGCTATACTAAATTGCACCAGAGGAAGAGGTGGAAATATGAACAAAAAAAGAGTTGTAAATTTCGCTGCCAGTGCCTTCGTGATAGCAGGATTAGTAACTGCCGGATTAACTGGAGCACATGCTTGCCATAACACAGATCATCTACACGAATGGTGCCCAATAAACAATTATCTAGGCGCAGGGCATCAAGCTTGGATAGTAAATAATTTATATAATAACGAAGATTACCACGCCTACGTAAGTAATAATGGAAAAGTAACTTTAGAAAGGACTCCATATCTAAGGGTAGATGAAAATGGCAATACAATGATTTATAATCCTCCAGGTTCCATTTTTAAAGGAGATAAAATAGTAACAACAATAGAAACTGACGGAATAGTCATTACAAAAGGTGAAGAAATATATAGTATTATTGAACCTCCAAAGCATTCTAGATAATCCATTAAAAACTTATTTTACTGCTAAATTACCACAGTAAACATTGACAAAACAACATTTTCTTGTATAATTAAATATGCGATGTATTTGGCAGCGTTATAAGTAATTATAAAGTGTTTATTACGTTTAAGGTTTATGAGTAATTAGGGCTGCCCTAATAAAAATATCTAAATAAACTCCCTATAACTTATTTATAACAATCCTATATATCAATATTGATAGAAAGGAGAGCTCATTATGGCAAGATATACTGGTCCAGTTTATAAGAAAAGCCGTCGTCTAGGATTTTCAATTTTAGAAAATGGTAAAGAATTAGCAAAACGTCCTTACGCTCCTGGTATTCACGGAAACGATAAAAGACGTAAATCATCAGAATATGGTGTTCAGTTAGCTGAAAAACAAAAAGTTAGATTGATGTATGGCTTAAATGAAAAACAATTCCACAGATTATTCGATAAAGCTTCTAAAATGAGAGGTAATGCTGGTCACAACTTACTATTCTTATTAGAAACAAGATTAGATAATATTGTTTATCGTTTAGGAATGGCTAAAACAAGAAGAGCTGCAAGACAAGTAGTTAACCATGGACATATTACAGTTAATGGTAAAAAAGTAAATATTCCTTCTTTCCAAGTAAAAGTTGGAGACATAGTTGCTGTTAAAGAAAACTCTTTAGAACACCCAGCAATTAGAGAAGCTGTTGAAACTACTTTAAATCGTCCTGCATTTGTTGAATTCGACCCTAAGAAGATGACAGGCAAATTAGTAAGATTACCTGACAGAAGTGAAGTTAACCAAGAAGTTAATGAAACTCTTATTGTTGAGTACTACAACAGATAATATTAAAAATGAAGAACTAGCAAGTTCTTCATTTTTTATTGAATAATATTTTATTATTCATATTTTTTAATAATTTTATCTAATTTATCTACATATTTTCGAGAAAAATACTCACATTCCGATAGTTTTTCACCCGTTAAATTTACCTTTATTCCACAACCTTCCAATTGTTTCTCATCATTTTTATTTTCCTTTTTCATTTGTTCAATAATATTTTTTACTTGAAAAAAATCTTTATTTGCAATTCTTCCAGCATAATTAAACTGGTCTTTAGGTGGTCCATCTATCGTCATTTCATCAATAATTTTGCTTTTATATACTTTTCCATTTTTTAAAATAATTATTACTTCTCTTTTTGGATATTTATATGTTATCTTCTCAACCAGAATATTCTTCGTATTATTAATAATCCCATCATAATTATTTTTATAAATTATAAATCCTATTATTCCAACAATAATAATTATAAACAAAATACATACTATTTTTTTCCTCATAATCTTTAATCCCTTCGTATCTAACTATATACTTATTACCTTTCCATAATTACAACAGACTCATTATCAAGATTCATTTTTCTGATTACATCTTTAGCCTTTTTTAGATTTGCACTATTATATATTTCATATAAATTATCATAAATCTTATTATATCTAACTAAACTACGAATAATGTCGAGATTAATATATTCAACATCATCATACTGATTAATAAGATTAGCAATATTTACTCTTCTCTTTCTTACTAATCCTGCTTCATCCATTTCCAATTCTTTCATTTTGCTCTCTATAATACTAATTACTTCATTTATTCTTTCGCTTTCTATAGTAATGTTTATAACTATAACATCGTCATATATAGTTGCCGAAGCCCCCATCCTAGATATCATCTTTTTTTCTTTTAATTCTTCATATAATTTAGAATTAGAAGAAAAATTATTATTTAGAATAATATAAAAATAATTATCCAGTTCTTCATCATCATAATCTTTAAATAAATCTCTACTCATTTTATAAGAAACAATAGCTTTCGGAATATTTACCATTTCTTCTTTTATTACCATCTTTCTTTCTTTTACTTTAACCGGTTCTTTTCGATGTACCTTTTCAAAATTTACTTTCACAAACTTTTTATTATTTTGATTTGCTTTAATAACGTCTAAAGCCTCTTTCACATTGAAATTACCAGTAATTACCACAAACATATTACAAGGATTATAAAAAGTACTATGCACCAATTTCACTTCGTCTAATGTAATTCCTTTTACATCCTCTTCTTCTCCTACAATTCTTACATTTCTTTTATTATTAAAATACAACGCTTTATTACTCTCGAATTTCAATTTATTTAACAAATCATTTTTATATCTTCTTACTTCTTCAACAATAATTCCCTTCTCTTTTTCAATTAATGATTTCGTAAAAAAACTTTTTTGTACATAATCCAATAATAGATTTAAATTTTTCTTAAAACTATTACTCGAAGAAACCAAGTAAGAAGTATGATCATAGGTAGTATATGCATTTATATCCGAACCATATTTTTTAAACAAATCATTTGCCGTAACATTATCAGAATAATTAAAATTAACATGTTCAAGAAAATGAGCTATCCCATCACTAACTTTATAGTCTTTTCCATCTATTTTAAACTCGGTATCAACCGATCCATATTTAGTTGTAAAAGTAATATAATAATGATCTACATTTTTATTAGGTAACATATAAACACTAAGACCATTTTTTATCTTATCCCACCAAATAGTCTGATCAATGTTTTTTAAACTAATTTGTTTCATTATTGTCCTCCCCACAAAGTAAGAACACTACATTCTTTTTTGCTTTCCTTGCAATTTTCATTATATCTTCTTTTTTTACACTTTTCATAACCTCAATAAACTCTTTTGCTTCATATCTATCTCTAAAATCAAGATCAAAATTATAAGCTAAAATAGAATCTATTGAACTACTTATATTCTTTAATTTATTTTCAAAAGCTTTTATGCTATCTTTAATATCGCGTTCACTAAAATCTCCATTAATCATCTCGCTCAAACATTTATCAATTAAATTTAGACACAAATCTTTATCTTTTTTATTAATACCCGCCCCAATAAACAAAAAATTATCATTAGGGCTAAAATTTGAAAAAATAGTATAACACAAAGAGTTTTTCTCTCTTACATTATCATACAACTTTGAAGTTAATCCACCAGAACCCAATATAAAATTAAAAAGAGCACTACTTACATATTTTTCTTTTCTAGATTTTAAATCAAGATTATAAAAAATAATTAAAGAATCTTGTTTAAAAGGCCCAATTTCTTCTATATATAAAGAATCCTCTCTAGACTCATTATTAATGAACAAAGTATTATTATTGCTATACTTCTTAATAGAAGCAAAATACTTATCTAAATAAGATACCACTTCTTTCTTATTTAAATTACCTACAATATAAATATAACACTCTGTATTATTTAGCATTCTATCATATGCCTTTTTCAGATCATTAACAGTCGTCTTTTCAAGATCTTCCAAATTACCATCTAATGCTACACCAGTTGAAGTATTTTTACCAAAAATTCCGATTGCTTTATTAAAGGCATATTTCATCGGTTTTTCTCTCATAGAAGTCAAATAATCGCGATAATTATTTTTACATATTTCAAAGCATCTATTTGTATAATCACCATTATTAAAATTTGGTTTTAATATAACATTACTCAACAATTTTATTACTTCTTCTAAATAATCGTCATCACAATACTTGGGATCTAAAAAATCCAAATCGAACTTATGAAAAAGATTATCTCCAACCCTGGTCAAATTACCATCCACATATGCATCATATAAGTATTCATATTCTATTAGGAGTTCCCTCCTAGAAGGAAAATCATACGAACTATATTGTAAAAAATCCTCTAACAAACTATTTACCGTTACTTCTTTTACATCTAATTTTTGTTTAAACAACACCTGAATATGACAAGATTTAAATTTCTTTGTTTTTATATAATTGATTACATAATTATCTCGCTTAATTACTTCCTTTTTCATAAGACACCTCATTCGTCTATTATATAAAAAAAGTAACAATATTTCTACTGTTACCCTTTATATTCGTTATTAACTCTAGCCATACTAGACACTTTTTCATCTATCTTCTTTATCTTTCCGTTATATAAGTATAAATCTCCATACTTAGTAGTTTTATTATAATCCTTAATATAATAAATTCTATTATCTTTTACATATTGATATCTATTAACATCTTCATCAATAAGTTTAGGCTTGCCACCCCTAGAATAATATAAAGAGCCACTAACGCCAGAATAGTTTTTAAAATAATATATATTTTTTCCATCATTACTAATACTTATATTCGTTCTTATTACATCACTATCTAATTTTTTTGCTTTATAAGAGTTAGTTATATATAAAGTTCCTAGCCCTTTCTTTGTTGCATCCGCTAAAAAAACATAACCCTTTCTGGTTTTTTGGAAAGATAGAGCTTCAACATCTCCAACTACAGTTCTACTCTTTCCAACCTTTGTTCCATTAATTCTTGCAAACATCAATTCATTATCTTTGTTAATATAATAAACAGCCTGTTTATTAAAAATATAAACATAATTTATATTACTTTTAAGCCCTTTGACAATAGCACTAGCTTCTTTAGTACCCTTTTGAAAATAAAGAGTATATCTATCATTATCATATTTACTATATACAACTTCTTTATTAACTACATCTATAGCCGCTATATCATATATATCATTCGCCACTTTATTACTCTTACTACCATCATAATAATACAAAGTCCCTCCTATAGTTAGATAATAGAATTCTTCCGTATTTTCATCAGAATAATAAGCACTAACATCCTCATCTATTTTATTATTACTATCATCTTCAAGTCCATACAATTTCAAAGACTTATTACCATCAAGATATATTAAGTATTTATCATTTAATAGTCTAGCATCTTTTCCAAAATTCTTTTCAATTTTTTTAATAGTATCTTTATTAGCTTTTAAACTCCTTATACTTAGCACGCCATCTTTTAAATATATTACTTCTTCATCTGTAATAGCTTTAACATCTCTAATATCAGACACTATTTTCTCATTTTTTCTATAATTATAAACATATAGGTTATCATCTTCATCAATAGAAACAATATATTTATCATTATCATTAAAATAGTATTTTTTTACATCCCCAAGAACTTTTTTAACTTCATTCTTCCTGTTAGCTGTATATAAGTATAAAGAAGAATTCTTCATATACAAAACATATTTATCAGTATTATTAGCATATAACACATCACTGACGCTATCTTCTTTAGACAGCTCTACCTTATTCCTTTTCTTATCTAATAAAACCAAACTATTATCCTTATTATAAACAAGAGGATAATTAACAACCTTCTTTGTAAAAAACACATTTTTAATCAAAAAAACAAAAGCAATAATTACCAAACATCCAATAAATAACCTTAAACTAGTCATAATTCCGCGCACATTATTAGCATTCAGTTCAAACTTTTTAAATTTTAATTCCTTCTTTTTATTTTCATCTCTACTTTTCATAATAATACCATCCTAATAAAATTATAGTTCATTGTACCCAATTCTTCAATGCTTTTTATTCAAACATACTTTATATTCCCTTACTATATAATCATCTGTCATTCCTGCAATATAATCAATAACCTTTCTCTCATCACTTGTATTAGCCAAATACTCCGAAGACATTTTATTCAAGAAGACCTCAAATATACCACTGTCTTTATCTTGTTTTTTAACACATTCTAGTGAAACATCAAAAACCGTGTTAAATACCTCGTTATAAAACTCTACCATTTCTGCACTATTAGCTTTACTATAAATACTATCATAATTAAACGCCTTCAAATCCTTAAGAGCCTTAAAAACCTTATCACTCATTTTCAAATACTCTTTACCCAAACTGTTTGTTAAGACATCCTTAATAATCGTATCAATTATTTGACTATTCTTACATCCTAATACGCTTTTGATATCATCAGGTATATCTTCTTCTTTAATTAGTCCTAACCTCATAGCATCTTCTATATCACGGCCAACATAAGCAATAATATCGCTTATTCTTACAACACACCCCTCTAATGTCATTGGAACAAGTTTTTTTACTAACCCCGCATCAGAATATGTACGATTATATTCCTCCAAAAAAGTTTCCTTTGTCTTTTTTCGCGGACGATATTCTTTCAATTCTAGTTCTCCATTATGACAAAGAATCGCATCCAACGTTTGAACAGTTAAATTGCAGCCTCTTCCCTCATTTTCTAAAACCATTAATTGTCTAACACTTTGAACATTATGATTAAAATACCCTTCTCCTACTCGAGTACTTATTCCATTTAATATACTTTCACCAGTATGACCAAAAGGAACATGACCAATATCATGACCTAAAGCCGCCGCTTCTATAAGATCTTCATTTAAGCCAAGTGCCCTACCAATCGTCCTAGCTATCTTAGATACCATTTGTACATGCGTCATACGCTTACTAATATGATCATTATCATTAAAAGAAAACACCTGTGTTTTATCCATATATCTAGTATATGATAAAGAATATACTATTTTATCAATATCCCTAAAAAATGGCGGACGAATATCCTCTTCTATATCATCAAATCTTATAGCATCATCATCTCTTGTTGCATAAGACAATAAATGATTATTTTTATATCCCATATTCTCTTTAACCTTTTTAACATCCATATTAATCACCTAACCATCTATTTAAATATACCATTATATTTCTTCAAAAAAAAGAATTATGTAACCATAATTCTATAAATACTTTTTATAATTCTTAAACTCTGATCCAATTTCCAAATCGGTTTCTGCCAATTGTTTAAACAAATCTTTTTGTTTTCTATCTAATTTATTAGGAATAATAACATCTAATACAACATACATATCCCCATGTCTAGAGGATGAAGGGTCCTTAACACCTTTCCCCTTCATTCTCAACTGCTCTCCAGATTGACTACCCGAATCTATGTCAAGAATTACACTTCCTGTCAAAGTAGGAACTTCTTTTTTACATCCCAATACCGCTTCTGTAATTGTTAAAGGAACATCTACATATATGTCATTTCCTTTTCTTTCAAACAACGGATGATCTTTAACAGTAAATTCAATATAAATATCTCCATTAGGCCCACCATTATAACCAGCAGCACCTTTTCCAGTAATCCTCAATTGATGACCAGTATTAACTCCTTCTGGCACTTGTATTTCGATTTCTTTATTCTTCACTACATGGCCTTGACCATTACACTTTTTACAAACGGTTTTATATTTTTTTCCTTTTCCATTACAATCAGGGCAAGTCGTTTCGCTTTGGAACACCCCAAACATAGTTCTTTGCTGTTGAATAACTCGACCATTTCCGCCGCAAGTAGAACAAGTAGTTTCACCTTCTCCACCTTTTCCTTTACAAGAATCACATTCCGAATCAAGATCAAGCGAAATGGTCTTCTTGCATCCAAACACAGCCTCTTCAAAAGTTAAACTAACCTTAACCAAAGAATCTTTCCCTTTAGCAGGACGATTTCTAGTGCTTCTTCTTGATGATCCACCAAACATACCACCGCCAAAAATATCTTCAAAAATTGAGCCCAAATCGATATCCTCAGCAGAGAAACCACCGAAGTCCCCAAATCCGCCGAAGCCACCGCCTCCTGCACCATCAAATGCAGCATGACCAAATTGATCATATTGTTTTCTTTTTTGCTCATCAGATAATACAGCATACGCTTCGCCAATCTCTTTAAACTTAGCTTCGTCACCAGTTTCTTTGTTATCAGGATGATATTTTTTAGCTAGTTTTCTAAAAGCACTTTTAATCTCCGCAGTACTGGCTCCTTTAGATAGACCAAGCACCTCGTAATAATCTCTTTTATCAGCCATTAATTCACCCCATCTCTTAATTCAACAAATTTATCTAACATATTATCAAAATATGCGATTGCTTTAATATAAACATTTTTATCTGTAACGTCAATTCCTAAAATCTTGTAAATATCAACAACATCCTTTTCTGAACCGGTTTTCAAGAATTTAATATAATTATCTAGCATCTCCTTATTACCAGATAGTATTTCTCCAGCAACAAAAGACGCTATTGAAATACAAAATGCATAAGCGTATAAATAATAATTCATATAATAATGACTTCTAGAAGCCCATGTAAGACCATAGTATTTATCTTTATTAACAACATCCCCATAATACATATCAATAGATTCTTTAACTCTCTTATCCATGTAATCCTTAGTAATACTATTTCCATCTGCAACATAATTATAGAAATCTTGTTCAATTTTTCCTTCTCTAACCGCCCCAAATAAGTTCGATACTATAACATCTATTATATTATTTACACCATTCATTTTTTCATCTTTAGTATTACCATTATTAGCTAAATAAGATGACATTAAACATTCATTGGTTAAAGAAGCAACTTCAGCCACAAGATTTGACGCATCTCTATATTGCAAAGGATTATTTTCGCTAATATATTGATGATGAACATTATGACCACCTTCATGAATAATAGTAGATACTGATTTAAGATCGTAATTATAACTCATAAGTATTCTTGAATCAAAATCCAAACCAGCAACACTATATCCACCGCTACATTTTTTAGGATATTGTGCGTAATCAATATAACGATTATCAAATATCTTCTTAAAATGATTATAATAATCATCACCTAAAGGCTTAATAGATTCCAAACATAATTTCTGCGCTTCCTCAATAGAATACTCTTTATCTGATTCAACCATTTCCAAGTTTAAATCACACATATCCAATTTTTTTAATTTTAAAGTATCTTTAAAGATTCTAAAATATTTATGTAATTTATCAACATTTTCCTCTACAGCAGAAATTAATGCTTCATAGGCCGCATTAGGCATCTTGTTATGAAATAACTTTTTATCCCAAGCATCTTTAAATCCATGTAACTTAGAATTAGTAATATTTGTTTTAACATAACTATTTAATAGCGATGCATTAACCGTCGCATACTGTTCTATAACACGGAAATATTTCTCTCTAACTTCTTGCCTAACCTTTTTATCTTTATTCTTTAATAAACGTCTCAAATTAGTCTGAGTAATCTTCTCGATTTCTCCATCAATTTCAATCTCCCCATAATTATGTAAAGAATTTAGAAGGGTTGAAGATATATTTTCATAATCCATAGCACTATTACTCATTTTATTAATAATGATTTCACTATTCTCATCCAATATATGTTCTTTAGATTCATATATTCTATCTAATACTTTTTTATACTCTAATAAATTTTTACATTTAAATAAATTATCATATTCCTTTTTAGATAGTTTTAATAATTCTGGAGCAAAGAAAGAAATAGCATTAGAATATTCACTATATATATCATCAGCTTTAGCTGATCTATCCATATTTTCAGATATACCTAGTTCTTGGTCATTTATTAAAAAAGCATAAATGTTTATTCTATAATTAAGAGCCATCGTCTCAGAATCTAATTTTAAAAACTCATACAATCTATCACAATCACCAGTACACCCTTTATAATCAGAGAGTTTCTTTATATTACTTTTCAAAAGTTCAAAAGTCTTATCATATTCCTTTTCATCTTTAAAAATAGTAGTTAAATCCCATTTATACTTTTCAGGCACATCTTTTCTTGATTTATATTTTTGCATATTTTGATTCCTTTCAATAACCTGGTAAAAGTTCTAGTCACCTAGAACTTTACCAACTAAACAATATCTTATTTTTCTTCGTAATTAGCTTCTTGAACATTATCATCACTAGAACTATCAGTTGAAGTTTCTCCACCCTCAGCCTGTTTCGCTTTAGCTGCCTCTTCATAGGCTTTTGTTGCCAAAGCCATAGCTTTTTCTTGTAATTTGTCTTTAGCTTCTTTTATATCATCTATATTGTCTTTTTCTAACGCTTCTTTTAATTTCTTAATTAATTCTTCCGCTTCTTCTTTATCAGAATCAGATACTTTATCTCCAAGATCTTTAATTGCTTTTTCAGTTTGGAAAACTAATGAATCCGCTTCATTTCTCGTTTCAGCTTCTTCTTTACGCTTTTCATCTGCTTCTTTGTTAGCTTCAGCTTCCTTAACCATTTTATCTATTTCTTCATCAGTCAAATTAGTTGAAGATGTAATAGTAATGCTTTGTTCTTTTCCTGTGCCTAAATCCTTAGCTGATACATTAACTATTCCATTAGCATCTATATCAAATTTAACTTCAATTTGAGGAATACCACGTGGTGCAGGAGGAATACCTGTTAATTGGAAGTGTCCTAAAGTCTTATTATCTTGAACCATAGGTCTTTCACCCTGTAAGATATGAATATCTACAGCAGGTTGATTATCAGCAGCTGTACTAAACACTTGACTCTTACTTGTTGGAATAGTTGTATTTTTAGGTATTAATACAGTCATAACATTCCCTAAAGTTTCAATACCTAGTGATAAAGGTGTAACATCAAGTAATACTAAGTCATTAACTTCACCCGTTAATACACCACCTTGAATAGCAGCACCCATCGCTACGCACTCATCAGGGTTAACTCCTTTAGAAGGTTCTTGTCCCAATTCTTTCTTAACCAATTCTTGAATATAAGGAATACGAGTAGATCCACCTACTAATAATACTTTATTGATATCACTAGCCTTTAATTTAGCATCTTTTAAAGCTGTTTTAACAGGCCCTAAAGTGCTTTCGAACAAATCCATATTTAATTCTTCAAACTTACTTCTTGTTAAAGATACTTCTAAATGTAATGGACCACCATCATTTTGAGCAATAAACGGAATACTAATTTGTGCAGTAGTCATACCAGATAAATCTTTTTTAGCTTTTTCTGCCGCATCTTTAATACGTTGCATTGCCATTTTATCTTTAGATAAATCTACGCCATTATCTTTCTTAAATTCTGATACTAAGTAATCCATTATTCTTTGATCAAAATCATCTCCACCTAAATGGTTATTACCACTAGTAGATTTAACTTCAAATATACCATCACCCAATTCAAGTATGGATACATCAAATGTACCTCCACCTAAATCGTATACTAATACTGTATGTGTACTATCTTGCTTATCAATTCCATATGCTAAAGCAGCAGCTGTTGGTTCATTTATAATACGCTTAACGTCCAAACCGGCAATCTTACCAGCATTCTTAGTAGCTTGTCTTTGTGAATCATTAAAATATGCTGGAACTGTAATAACAGCCTCTGTTACTTTTTCACCCAAATAAGCCTCAGCATCAGCTTTTAACTTCATTAAAATCTTAGCAGAAATTTCTTCTGGAGTATATTTCTTACCATCTATTTCTACTTTTTCTTTTGTACCCATTTTTCTCTTAATAGAAGATACTGTATTATCTACGTTTGTAACTGCTTGTCTTTTTGCAGTTTCTCCTACTAATTCCTCACCATCTTTTTTGATAGCAACTACTGAAGGTGTTGTTCTATTTCCTTCTGGATTTGGTATAACATGTGGTTCTCCACCTTCTAAAACAGCCACACATGAATTTGTTGTACCTAAATCAATTCCTATAATTTTTCCCATATATATTTCCTTCTTTCTTATTTACTTACTTTAACCATAGCATGTCTAATAACCTTGCCTTTATATGTGTAACCTTTTTGTAATACATCTATTACCATATTTGGTTCGATTCCTTCTGCTTCTTCAACCAATACCGCTTCCATAGTATTAGGATTAAATGGTTGATGTAAGCATTCTATAACTTCAACTTCATATGACTTTAATACATCACTCAAGTTTCCATAAATCATCTTAAATCCACTTAAGAATTTGCTTACTTCGTCAAGCAAATTGGTATCATCCATGCTAATAGCTCTTTCAAAATTATCTAACGTAGGAAGTAACTTTTTAATGAGTTCTTCCCCTTCATATTTCAATAAAGTTTGAATCTTTTCTTCATTACGACGCATCATATTTTGCATCTCTGCACTAATGCGTAATACCTTATCATTCAATGCTTTGTTGTCTTCTTTTAATTTGTTATTTTCTTTCTCTATCTTAGCTTTTAAATGATCTTCTTTCTTACCGAACAATCCCTTTTTATCATCTTTTTTATTTTCTTCTTTCTTATGTTGCTCTGAATGATCAACTGATTTATTCTCTTGTTTAACTTCTTCTTTTTTCTTCTCTACATCTTCATTGTTATTCATCTCATCACTCATTCTTTCTCTTTTCTAATTCTTTATTAATATACTCCAATAAAGCAAAAACTTTATCATATTCCATTCTCTTCGGACCAACTATAGCAATAGTTCCTTCTTCCCCATTTAGATTATAGTGAGTTTTAACAACAGTAACATTGGAATCAAACTCAGTTTCGTTTCCTATATATACGTTAATACCATCACTCTTACTTTCAATATTTTTAACCAAGTTTACATCCTCAAACTTGCTAATAATATTCTTAACTTCTTCAACATTATCATATTCTGGTTGTTTTAACATATTGCTCTTCCCAGAAAAGAAAATATTTGTCGAATTCTTAGTAAAATCATTAAACGCATCATAGAATATTTCATATACAGCCTCATATTGCTTAATCCTTTTACTAATAATCGGTTTTATCTCCAATTCCAATCTCTCAGATACTTCATCAATAGGGGTACCAACCAACATTTTGTTAATTATTTCAGAAGTTTTAACTAATTCATCAATATATATATTTGGCGATATTCGAAATGTCTTATTCTCCACAACCCCTTTATCAGTACATACAAGGGCAATGATTTGATTATTATCTAAAGGTACAATACTTACTTGCCTTAAAGTATTCTCCTTCGAACTCTTTCCTAATACAACACTAGTATAATTAGTCATCTCACTAATAATCTGCATACATTCTTGAATCGTATCACTTATTTGTAATTCTTGATTATGAAAAATTGTTTGTAGTTTTAGCATTTCTTCGCCATTTAGTTCTTTAGGTTTCATAAGATTTTCTACATAATATCTATAACCTTTCTCTGACGGAATACGCCCACTAGAAACATGGTTTTTTTCTAAATAACCCAATTGCTCTAAATAAGCCATTTCATTTCTTATCGTCGCAGACGATAATTTAAACTTATCAGAAAGGCATTTACTTCCAACCGGCTTAATGCTTTTTATATAAGATTCAACAATTTCTTTAAGCAGTTCTTTTTGTCTCTCATCCATATAAACACCACCATTAGCACTTGCCATACTCCAGTGCTAAATACATTATAACAGATAATTAGCACTTGTCAACAGAAAATGCTAATAATATTAATATTTCGTTATAAGCATCCCATACTATCGGAATCTATGATATAATAAAACAGAAAATAAGGTGATAATATGAAAAGAAAAAGGAAAAAAAGAAGACTAAGACTCCGCTACGAAGGTGTAAAATTTATAACCTACTTTTTAGCCGTTTTATTTCTTATAATATATACTATAACCAATAGTATAAAAGCTTACAACCATTACCAATATACCAAAACAGACGAATACAAAATTCAAACCATGGGTTACAGCTTAGAAGAAACTAAAGACTTATTAAAAATAATGACCAAAGACATTAAAGAATTCCTACTCACTACACCGAAAGAAGATATATATTACACTATTACTAAACAAAAATATTTTCTAGCCAAGAATTATTTAGAATATATAGAATATCAAAAATCACATCAAGATACGAGTTTAAACGAAATTATCGCACTAGTTAATACTCACGCTAGCGACGGTTGGTATAACAATACCTATAAGACAGATCTGTCTAAAAACGAACAAATACTAGTAAATAAATTCTATCAATTAGATGAAAACTTCAAAAGAGATGATTTAATTAACATTCCACTTATGTACTCATACTCAGGAAATATGGCAAGTCAAGAAGTCATTAATAACTATATTGAAATGCATAAAAAAGTAAAAGAAGAACTAGGGATTACATTAATGGTTAATTCCTCTTTTCGTACTTACCAAGATCAAGAAGAAATATACAAACAATTTAGCAGCAAAGGAAAAGAATATGCTGATTCATATGCAGCTCGGCCAGGCTTTTCAGAACATCAAACGGGTTTAGCAATTGATATTACCTCTACAGCCAATCCAACATCTAACGCATTTAAAGAGAGTAACGAATATACTTGGCTAAAAGAACATTGTCACGAATATGGATTTATTCATCGTTACCCAGAAGGAAAAGAAAACATCACCGGTTATAACACCGAAAGTTGGCATTTTAGATACGTTGGCAAAAAAATAGCAACTCAAATATATAACGAAGGAATTACCTTTGACGAGTATTACGCATATTACATAGAAAAATAATAGATATTATCCAATGATAATATCTATTTTTAAACCTTATCAACAAACTTTTTAACCAATATTTCTGGGCCTAATCTATAAGTTGTACAACTACCATCAGAATACTCTTTTTCACTTAAAACCTCTGAAGGATCTCCAAAGCTACCAAAAAAATCAGCAGAACAAGTATTAATAATATTATTAAGAACAGGTTCTGTTTCAAGAGCATTTAACAAGCGTTCTCTTCGCTCACCTCCAGCATTAATCAAAGGATCATTTTTCAAAACAGGATGCGCAGCTTTCAACATACTGCTAACTTTACTAATCTGCTCAAAAAGAGCAAGTCTTTCTTCATCAGAATACATTTCTCTACTAAATATCGATACGCAAGCCACATGAGCAGGAATATCATCATAAAACGGAAGTCCCTGCTTAAACCGATCAAAAAACATACAGCTAACGATCGGATAACATGTACCATCAGCCATTGTAGCCAATTGCAAATTGCCCTTCTTAAAATCAATTGATAGAGGAAAAGATTGACGTTTGGCCATAATCTCTGTAAAACAACTCATCAAACTATTATATAAACTAAATTTCACCACCTCATGATAAAGCGGTAGATTATGCAATAATAGTTCCCTATTCGCATCATTAGGATCTGCTCTTAAAATCGCATTTTCTCCTTCAATTAATCTTAAAACAAATGAATAAGTCTCATCAATCATCATTGGCTTAATAGCCCTTAAATAAGCGGTCAACTCTTGTTGTGTCATAATTCCCATAACATTCCCACCTCAAAAACATGATTATTATACAATATTCCCGTTTATAAGACAAGAAAAACAGCCATATATTTAATTTGGCTGTTTTAATCAACTATTAAAGAAATATCTGCTCCCATAGTATTTCTATTACTCTTCCCTTTACCAGGCTTATTATAAACTTCCTGATCATTAACTTTAACCACAAACCCATCATTGTTTTCTAAAGCAACGATATTACTAATCTGAACATAATCATGTTCATATAGTTTTGTAATAGCATACGCATCAAAAACGGTTACTTGATTACTAGTATTTATCACCAATAAACCTCCACCAGGAAAACTATAATCAGATGCGTTTTTATATAGTGCATTACCTTTTACATCATAAGCACTAAATGTTGAACCGCTTTTAACCACAACCATCTCTCCGTCATAAGCAACTATAGGAGAAGGAAACAATCTAGAATACTCCGAACCTTTATTAATATCCAAAATAACCCATTCATTATTCTTTTTAGCAGCGTAATATCCTTGGCTATTTAAATCCTCCCCTGTCGGAACAAAGGCCCCAATATAGTCATACTCAGGCTTAACCTTATCTACAATTTGATCTTTGTCAAACATAATTACCCCCCATTTATTATTCTCATCCTGAGCTATAAAAATAACCATATCACTTTTATTATAGTTTTTTATCGCCTTATACTTTTTTATCACCTTACTAGTAGTATAGTCATAAACTATAACTCCGCCACTTCTATGAGAACCATCATTATCATCGTCGTCATATAACAATACAAATCTATTATTAATTTTTTTCTTAATCTGATATTCGTTTACTTCTCCAACCTTCAAATCATACAAATTATCATCATTAAAGCCATAAACATATCCGCAATTAGAATGCTCACACTTATAAGTACCAACTATAGTATTATTGTTTAAGATATTTAAAACACCATCATGAAACTCTTCTTCCCTTGGAGTAACTACATCATCTATCTGATTGTCTCCACTACCATCAACAAAACTTATAAACTTAGTAACTCCCCCAACAGCACCACACACAAAACATATAACGCACAGAACAATCATAACAATTAAAGCTGTTTTTTTGTTCTTTTTCTCCTTTTCAATCAAAGCGTTTTCATCCATATTCATCACCAACCAATTATATTATTAATCCCCAGTTTTATTCTCTTCTGTTTCTTTATTATCTTCAGGTTTTGAAGGATTTTCTTTTTCTTTATCGCTATCTGAATTCTGTTCCTTGTTCTCCTCAGGTTCAGGAGAATCTGCCCCTTTTTCTTTTGCTACAATATCTTTATATTCTGTTCCATCATAAACAGAAATAACAAAGGTTCTAGTTTTTCCATCCGATGTAGCACTTACTTTAAATGACGGCTTATCAGTACGGCAATAAGTTGTGGAACTCAAAGGTATAGAATCCTTTAAAAGAGCATAGCCATCATAAGTATATAGCATCACCTTATTATTCTTATCAACACCAGCATAATAAGAATCATATATTTGAACATATTTCAGATTAGAATCAATAACATTTCCTTCTCCATCAATTACATCATAATTAGTTCCTTTAACCTTAACTAAATCCAAATCTCTAGAGAAACCTCTAATTTTATTCTTATACTCTGTTCCATTACTTCCTAAAACTAACCACTTATCTGCTTGATTCTTAGCTATAAATCTTCCACCTTCCTTTTCAATATATCTATATTCAAAAGGATAAACAGATTGAACAGAATCAACACCAATCCTTACTATTCCATACATACCTTTTTTATTAACTCCCACAACATCAAAATCTCCAGAAGTAAGAGTCAAATTATAATCATTATTAGGAGTATATGTATTAACCTGAGTATAAGATGACTTCGCTTTTGCCTCAACAAAATCATATAAAACAATATTTTTAGCACCATCCTGAACAAAAGCAAACCTACTATTAAATACAGGAATCGTACTATGTCTATTTTCTTCTCCCATCGCCATCATATCATTGTCTTCAAAAATAGAATCTTGAGCAGGCATACAATTATTAAGTGCCATGTTATTTGGATTAACATTATTCACAACACTACATTTATAGCTGCCTATTGGTGCCCCCTTATTCTCATCACCATAAAAATATAACACACCATCAAAGTAACTATAATACTTCCAAGCTTTACTAAGAGTTCCCTCTGAAATATTAATAGAAACATTTTTATCTTCTTCATATTTTTTTGTATATGGCATAATCTCAATACTATTCTTTTGAACAGTAGGTTTAAATGCCATCATTGTCTTTTTTAACTTACCGCTCTCATCATACATATAACCAGACACGTAATCATTATTCTTCAATACAATAGGAACTTCATTATACTTTGAACCCTCATTATCTCTAACATATAAATTGTTTTTATCATCTACAGCAAAAATGTACTTATCGTCTACAGTTATAAAATTATAATCTTTCAAAATTACATTATTCTTTAAATCAAGAACACTATATTTACCATTTTCACTAACTACTAAATACTTATCATTATAATACTTTATATCTCCAGTAGTCGTTAACAAATCACTTAGATTTTTGCCCACTTTATTAATTAAAACATATCCTTTGCCATTTTCCCCAACTAATTTATCAGTACCATCAATCATATATAGCTTATTATACATTGGCGAAATAACAATATTTAAAGCTTCTTTGAATTGAAATAATCCGTATTTAGAAGAATCATCCTTCAATATTAAGAAATCTCCATCATAAGCTTTCGTCTCTAAATAAGTAGCTTTCTCAGTTTTCTCACTTAAAGAGTACAAACTTATTTTACCACCAGTTGCATTCTCATTATCATATATGAAAACAAAATTTTCATTATAAACAGGCATTCTTTCATCTTTTTCTTTACCCTCAGAATCTAAAACCCTAGGAACATCTAAAGTATCACGATAAGTATTAATTGCAACATAGCACTTACCTTCATCTTTGTTTTTACATTCATACACCCCTAATTCCTCATTTTTAGAAGAAAGGATATGTAGCTTGCCTTTTTTATAATAGTAATTATCTACTACATTTACTTTTTCTTCTTCTTTATTATTCTTTTTAGGAGAATCTTCCTTTTTACCTTTAGAAAAGAATAGTATAAGAAGAGCCACAATCAAAGCTATTAAAGCTATTACTATTAGAATAAATACAATCTTATTCTTTTTAGACATCTCTTTCCATTTATCAACTAATGATTTTTTCTTTACTTCGTCACTTTTTTCATTATTTTGAGCTTCATCCCTCAATATTTTTTCAGCTTCGTTTATATTTTTCTCCGCTAAAGCTTCCTCGGCTGTCTCAAGGGCATCCTTTTCCTCATCAGATATTTCGACCAATTCTTGAGGCTCAGAAGCCTTAGTCGATTCATCTAATTCCTCATCACGATCTTTATACTTTTCAGTTCTTGTCATTGAAGTTGATTTCCCATCATCTTCAAGCATTTCTTCATTTATTATTTGAATAGGTTTAGTATCATCCAAATCAGAATTTTTCTTCATAACTATGCCTCACTTACTATCTAACATTATAATTTATTTTACATAAAAAAGAAAGGAAAACTACTCATTTTCCTTTTCTATATCTGATTTCTTTTTATTATCAGGCTTTTTCATATTCCCCAGTATATTATAATGTTCTCTAACTTTATACTCCAAATCATCTCGCAAATCAGTATGTTCCCTTAAATAATTTTTAACATTTTCCTTACCTTGACCGATTTTTTCGCCATTATATGCATACCAAGCTCCACTTTTATCCAACACACCAATATCTGTAGCTATTTCAATAATATCACTTTCTTTAGATACACCAGCTCCATACATTATTTCTACCTGAGCTGTTTTAAATGGCGGAGCCACTTTATTTTTAACAACCTTAACATTCGTTCTGTTACCAATGACCTGATCACCCATTTTTATACTTTCAGCTTTCCTTACCTCCAAACGAATAGTTGAATAAAATTTCAAAGCTCTACCACCAGGAGTAGTTTCGGGATTACCAAAGATAACCCCAACCTTTTCACGCAACTGATTTATAAAAATAGCGGTTGTCTTAGTTTTCATTAGTATACCTGTAATCTTTCTCAAAGCCTGGCTCATAAGTCTCGCTTGTAAACCAACATGAGAATCTCCCATTTCTCCTTCAATTTCAGCTTGAGGAACCAATGCCGCAACCGAATCAATAACTATCAAATCTATTGCCTCACTTCTAATTAACGCCTCACATATTTCCAATGCCTGTTCACCAGTATCGGGTTGAGATAACAACAAGTTATCTATATTTACCCCTAACTTTTTGGCATATACCGGATCTAACGCATGCTCAGCATCTATGAAAGCCGCTCTTCCACCATTCTTCTGAACTTCAGCAATAGCATGCAATGCAAAAGTTGTTTTACCAGAAGATTCAGGTCCATATATTTCCACTATTCTTCCTTTTGGATAACCTCCTACACCTAAAGCTATGTCAAGAGCTATCGATCCAGAAGAAGTTGTTTCTATATTCATATGACTATCGGAACCCAATCGCATAATAGATCCCTTCCCAAACTGTTTTTCTATATCTAATAATACTTGTTCTAATATTTTATCATCTTTATTATCCTTTACCATTTTACGTCCTCCTAACACATCACAACTTCATTTTATACTATTAACCATTCCTTTGTCAAGACAATTTTACAAACATTTGTTTTGGCGAATATTTTTACGCAAAAAAAAGAATTTATTTAAAAATCCTTTTCTAAAAAACTCTTTTTTATATTTCTGAAAACAAGAATTCTTTATATGATAAATAGTACTGAAATCCAGACACTATACTCATAATAGTTGCAATAAATACAAATAAATAATCTATCCTTATTCCTTTACCTATAAATGCAAAAGGCATATTATAGAAGAACACCAATGTCAACCCTATCATCATACAAATGGTTTTAATTTTACCTGGCCAAGAAGCCCCAACAGCTCCACCTTTCTTACCACCAGCAACCATCTTAATTGAATCTACCACTATATCTCTTGTAATAATAATAACCGGTACAGCAAGCGGTATAAACTTATCATAAGCAAGAATAATTAACACACCATTAACCAAAACTTTATCAGCAATTGCATCCATTACCTTCCCAAAATCAGTAACCATATTATATTTTCTGGCTATATGACCATCCAAAAAATCTGTTACCGAACCTATTAAAAATAAAACCCCTGCTATAATATATTTCAAGTTAACATTTTCTACTCCAAACACACTGTATACTGGCCATTCAACCTTCATCTCATTCCATGGCAAACATAACATTAATAGTACTATTACTGACACTACCAATCTAACACAAGTGATTTTATTTGGTAAATTCATCCCTTTTTTATTTACTTCTTTTTTCATTTCACATTCTCCTATCTATCAATATAACTAACCATATTAGTAGTACTCGTATTACCTGTCAACAATTTAACAGCCCACAATACTACTAATAAAGCTATTATAGCAACTACTATATAAAGAACTATCAACCACTTACCAGTTTTCCTCACGGAATTTGTATAAGGTGAAACTATTCTTTCTTTTGCCTCTTTATTCTCTTCTTTTTTTTGTTCAACTATTGCTTTTTCAATATCATCTATCGGAATCTTCGATGTATATTCAAATAAATAATCATTAAAATCATCTATAATCTTTTTAGCATCTAATCCCAAATATTTAGCATAATTAGTCAAATCATCCTTTAAAGCAAATATGTCTTTAAAACAACCAATATTACCATTTTCTATATTTTCCAAAATTAAGGGTTTAATATCCAGATCAGTACTCGCTTCTTCCAAACTAACTCCCGAGTTCTCTCGAGTAGTTTTCAGAAGTTCTCCTATCTCATTCAAGACTATTCACGTCCCTTTCTAAATTAATAATAAAACTTAATAAGCCACGTTCTGTACTCCTTACGGAGTGGCAAATATTTATCTACCTATTACTAGGTCCCTTACCTCGTTCATTTCCTAGTAAGGACTCCCCTACCAAATTTGGGTTTCTCACTCGCGGGGTTTACCACGTTCCACCCTAGAAATTACTTTCTAGACTCGTCTCTTTGGCACTTTTATATCTACTCTAATCCCTTAGGGACCATTTCGAAGCCGTCAGTAAAAACTGCCTAGGGTTATTTTTTCCCCTAGCACGATCATTACAATCATCTCAGATTGTGTGAGCTTGGACTTTCCTCAATATACCCGAAGTATACCGCATTTGCCTAAGTTTTATTCCGAATTCTTATTATCCCCAAAAACCACCTTTTCCAATTGACTTAATCTTCTTAATAAATCCAAATTACTTACATTCCCCCCACTAGAACCCTCTGCAGCAGAAATATTATCTTTAAGTCGTCTAAGTTCATTCTTTAATCTCGTATTTTCATCTTTTAGCAAACTAACTTCTCTTCTATATTCTTTTATCATATTATTATACTCATTATAATCGGCAATAATTTGATCAAGAAATTTATCGACTTCTTGAGGCCTAAAACCTCTAGCATCTATTTTAAAATCTTTATTTAAAATATCCTCAATCGTCAAAGATATTTTATCTCCATACATAGCATTCACCCTTCTTACACGATTATTATAAAGTCTATATCTACAAATTGTCAAGTTGATACTCGTTCTAGGTATAACTGAAAATTATATCAAAGCTCGTGTTAATAACAAGCAAACACAAAAAGTACCAGTATAACAATATAGAACGTAATCAATATTAAAAAATATATACCGAAAAGATTCCAAAAAAATGTTTTTATTAGCCACAAAACACTATATTTTATATCCATATTGTAGTATAATTACTAAAGGTGATTACATGCAATATCCAAACAACATTAAAAAGATTAGAAATCACACATCAGTAAGTCATAGCAACCGAGGAATGTCATTAGAAAACCTCATTAATATGACAAATGATTACTACATAAAAAAAGATATTGCCTTAATACACAAAAAACCGACGCCTATAGGAGTAGTAGAAGTAAACTATAGTAATCACAAGAAATTAATTAAAAAAGCTTATTTTAAAGAACAATCAACACTAGACTATAACGGAGTTTATAGAGGAAAGTATATAGAATTTGATGCCAAGGAAACACTAAACAAAACAGCCTTTCCATTAGCCAATGTTCACGAACATCAAATAGACCAAATTGACGGAGTAATTAAACATGGAGGAATAGCTTTTTTAATAATTAAAATGAATACTTTTTACTATCTATTAAAAGGAGAAGATTTTTTAAACTTTATACAAAATACTAAAAGAAAATCTATTCCTTATTCTTACATTCAAGACAATGCAATAATAATCAAAGAAAACTATCAACCTGCTTTAAACTATTTGAAAATAATTGACGAAATATATTTTAAAGGAGAATAAAAATGAGTAAAGAAAACGGAAAAAAACTAATTGCCGTAAAAAAGAAAGTAGCTAAAACTAACACTAAAGTAAAAAAGAAAGTTGAAAATAAACCAAAACGAAAAAAAAGAAGAGGAAAAATACTTAATATTATTCTTATTCTAATAATGTTGTTAGGAATTGGTATAATGGGAGTAACCCTAGCCTTCTGCGCTTACATAGTCATTTCCGCACCGGCGTTTAACACCGACCTCTTATACAACAAAGAAGCAACCATTCTGTATGATAAAGATGGCAAAGAAATTGATCGAATAGGAAGAGAACAAAGAGAATTAAAAACCTATGACGAATTGCCAGAGGTTCTAATCGACGCAATAATAGCCACCGAAGATTCTAGGTTCTTTCAACATAACGGATTCGATATTGTTCGTTTCACCAAAGCCGGTTTTGGTCAAATAGCCGGGCAATCCGGTGCTGGTGGTGCTTCAACTTTAACAATGCAATTAGTAAAAAACACTTTCACATCAACTGAAGCACATGGAATTCAAGGTATCATAAGAAAGTTTACAGACATCTACATGGCTGTCTTCAAATTAGAAAAAAATTATACTAAAGAAGAAATACTAGAAATGTACGTTAATAAACCTTTTATGGGAAGCAACACCTATGGTGTAGAGCAAGCTTGCCAAGTATACTTCGGCAAATCAGTATCAGATATTTCTCTTACAGAGGCCGCTTTAATTGCCGGTATATTCAACGCTCCATCATCTTATAACCCTTTTTATAGTATTGAATTATCTACTCAAAGAAGAAATACCGTTCTTAATCTAATGGTTAGACACGGATACATTACCAAAGAACAAGCTCAAGATGCAAAAGATATTCCAGTAGAATCTCTACTAAGTAAAAAAGAAGATAGTACATTAAACAAATATCAATCATTTATTGACGTAGTCGTAAGCGATGTTCAAAAAGTAACAGGTAATAATCCATATGACGTTCCAATGTTAATCTATACCACTCTTGATCCAGAAATCCAAGAAACTCTTAACAAACTAAACGAGGGTGAATTAGGTTATAAATGGGTAAATGATAGAATTCAAATTGGACTTGCTATAACTAACGTAAAAGACGGATCAATCACAGCAATAGATGGTGGTCGTAACCAAACAACTCAAAGAGCATTCAACAGAGCTTTAAGTAAGAACTATCAGCCAGGATCAACAATCAAACCAATTATTGATTATGGCCCATATATTGAATATAACAATGGTTCACCAGGAACAATCTTCTATGATATACCATACCGTTTCTCAAACGGAACAATAATTACAAACTCTGATAATGGATATAAAGGAGCAATGACCATGCGTCAAGCTCTAGTACAGTCTCGTAATATACCGGCTCTACAAGCTTTCCAAGCAGTCGATAAAAATAAAGTTGCCGAATTTGTAAACAATTGTGGAATTGATTATTATAAATACGATTCCAAAGGCAATGTAACTGACGAAACACTTTATGAATCATATGCAATTGGTGGTGGTATGGAAGTAAGTCCGTTAGACATGGCTGCTGCATACGGAACATTCGCCAGAGGTGGAACATATATTGAGCCATATTCATTTACCAAAATGATATATGAAGAAACGGACGAAGTATATGAAAGAAAAATAGAAAAAAGACAAGCTATGAGCCCAGAAACAGCTTATCTAATAAATGATATGTTAGTAACCGCTACTGAAAATGGAGTTGGTGGAAACATCAATGTACCAGGAACTCAAGTAGCATCAAAAACTGGTACATCAACATATGATTATAGAGCATTAAAAGCCAATAACGTTCCAGACCGAGCATCAATGGATAACTGGGTATTAACTTACTCGCCAGATTATGTAATATCATTTAGATATGGTTATGATAAATTAACACATGATGATTGGACAGACGCTATAGCAGCAGCTATTCAAAGAAAAAAGATATCTGCCGTTTTAGCGAACAAAATATATAAAAAGAATTCAAAATTTACGCGGCCAAGCGGTGTTGTATCAAGTAAATATGAAAAGGAATCTATTCCTACGGAACTTCCCAGTTCCTACACCCCTGCCGAATTAATAGGTAACGAACTTTTTAAGAAAGGCTCAGAGCCAAGCGTTATTTCAAATAGGTTTGAACAATTAGGCAATCCTTCTAACGTATCGGCTTCTGAGTCAGGGGGTAGCGTTACAATCACTTGGAGCGCTGCATCAACACCAGAAGCTGCCGATACCGAGTATTTAAAAAACTATTTTATTAACGCCTATGGAAAAGACCATTATAAAACATTTTATGATAGAAGAATAAACTATAATAATTCTGCTATTGGTAATATGGGATATCAAATATATATGACAGATACAGCAGGTCAAGAAAGTGACATAGGTTTTACAGATGGAACAGTTTACACATATAATCCCCCAGTTAATGGATCATATAGTTTTACCGTAAGAACAGCTTATAGCATATATAAAGCAAATCAATCATCAGGTATCACAGTTAATGTAAACGTTTCTGGAGGTCAAGACGCAACTATAACACCAGAGCCAAAAACTGAAGATGAAATAACAGAAGCAACCATAGAGATTAATAACGGAATATTAGTTGGAGACACCTACAACGTTTGCCTAAACGGATCAAGCTCAGGAGGAACCGCTCAAATCGGGACCATCATCGATGCTAACTCAAACATTGGCAAAGGACATATTTATTTCTTGATACAAGGTGTACCAGGAGCAAAACAAGGAAATCATACCGTAACCTTCTCTGGAGACAAACCAACTAGTGTAACTGTATATGCCAAGAATGACGATGGAATAGAGTCACCAAAGAAAAAAGTTAACGTTTATACTTGTAATAAATGCACCCCAACCAATACGTGTGAATAAAAAAGAATCGAGATTAATCGATTCTTTTTTTATCCTTGCTTTTACATTCTTCAAAAAATAAGCACTTATCACATTCAGGGTTTTTAGCTTTACAAATATATCTACCGAATAATACCAGTTGATGGTGAGTTCTGCTCCATTTATCTTTCGAAATCTTTTTCATTAACTTCTTTTCAATATTCAAAACATCATCCTTACTACTAGCTAATCTTAATCTCTTACTTACTCTAGCTACGTGCGTATCTACAGCTATCGCTGGAACATCAAAAAGATTAGATAATACTACATTAGTAGTTTTTCTTCCTACTCCAGGCAATCGTTCCAAATATTCTCTATCATTAGGTACTTTCCCATCACCTTCATTTAATAGACTTTTAGCAATTTCTAGAATATAACCACTTTTTTTATTATAACTACCACAGGATCTAATAATACTCTCTATATCGCCTTTATTAGCTTTAGAAAGACTTTCTAAAGTCCTATATTTATTAAACAATACTTTAGTACACATATTTACCCTTTTATCGGTACATTGAGCAGATAAAACAGTTGCTATTAACAACTCATAGTCTTTACTATACTCCAATTCACATTTTGGATTAGGAAACATACTATCCAACTTATCATTAATATTACTTATCATCATCATTCAACCAATCATAATCTAATACTTCTTGTTCCCTTTTTATAATTTCTTTATTTCCTTTAACTCTTTCTTTTCTTCTATTCTTTAAATAATCATCCACTTCTTCCATAGAAGTAAAACCTTTCTTCTCCCATTCATATATTATTTTATCAATATATCTAAAACTAGTTACCCCATTAAATATAGCTTCTTTTAAAGCCCCAATAATCATCTCTTCCTTAGTACCAGATAATAACCATCCATTTATTAATGCTAATTCTGTTTGAGACAGCGTCCTCCCTAATTCTTCTTCAAACCTTTTAAAAATTTCTTCTTCTCCTAATTCTTCATTTTCTTCCATATCCGCAACTTTATAAGCATTATCAATACTAACTACCTCTTTATATTTATCATTCTCATCCTTTTTAGAATCCAAAGTTACTAATCCCTTCATAAGCAAAGAATTAAACGCCTCTAAACACTTTTCATTATCCATATTCAATGCCTTGCTCATTAATTCTATTTCAAAATTATCACTATAATTATTATCTAAATACATTAACACTAAAAACTCGTTCAAGCTTAAATCTTTAGCTTTAACTAGTCTTAACAAAACATCAGTAACAACAAACTTATACGCTTTTTTTATTACTCCTTTTCCCACTTTTGCTCCACTTCTTTCTGTTGTTATATATATATTCTTTTATTAATGAATTATCATTTTCTAAATTTCCTTCAACAATTTGATTCAACAACTCATTATAAACCAAACCTATCTCTTTAGATGGCTCACAACCAAGCATTTGACATATTTCTTCTCCGGTTATACGTATATCTTTTTTACTCTTTATTGGCAATTCCTTCTCCATCTTTACAATATCTTTCTTCTTATAGCCAATAATATCCCCAGCTACAGAACATATATATAAACCATAATTAAAAACTGAATACTTATCAATTTTTCCTTTCTTTACTAATTCCTTAATCTTATCAATATTATCCTTCTCTTCGCTAGTAAAAGGATATTCCCTAGTAAACTCTATTTGACTATACATACCACATATATCCGATACTCTCTTTACTTTATCATAATCTATTCCCATATTAGTAGTTAATTTTAATCTTTTTAAATAATCTAAACCCTTTATAACCTTTTTACTAACTAATATTTTTGTCAATTCTTCCTTCATTCTCTGCGTAGAAAGATTATTTACCAAATCTTTTTTTAAAACAATGCTATCATATAACCCTTTGTCTATTTTAAAATCCAGCACAGTTGCAAACCTAATAGCTCTAAGTATTCTTAAAGGATCTTCCGTCAATTTCTTATCAACATCTCCAACACATCTAATTATCTTATTATCAATATCTTCTTTACCATTTAGTATATCTATAATATTTCCCTCTTTATTCATACAAAGAGTATTACAAGTAAAATCCCTTCTTTTAATATCTTCTACCAAGTTATCTACATATTTTATTTTTAAATTCCTTCTATCACCATTATATTCTATATCTTCTCTATAAGTAGTAATATCAAATTTAAAGTCATTATATGTTAATTTTACCGCCCCATAATTATTACTTACAGGATTATAATCTTTTAATATATTCATTAAGTCTTTAACTCTAGCATTAGTACATATATCTATATCTTTAGTATCTTTAGAAAGCAGAAAATCTCTTACATAACCACCAACTACATATGCTTCAAACCCATTATCCTCTATTAAACTTAATATTTTAATAATACTCTTATCCACAGTTCCATCTCCAACTATATTATAACATCTAAGTAAAATATAAGAAACAAAAAAGCCAATAAAGGCTTTATTCTATTATCCACGGACTATTTTCAGATCCATCTCCAGAAACTAATACATCACTTGCTAAAAGCGTAATAGCAGGTCTTACCCCAAGCAAACTATCCACAGTATATACCATATCATTCATATTATTTACCAAATCCCCCGTTGTAGCAATATATCCAACATATGCATTCATATTCTTTGTTCCAACTGGCGTCATAGTCCAATAAGGAAGCCCAATATTTCTTAGTGAATTACTTCCTAAATTATACCATTCTGAAGCGGTTATCATACCAACAGAATGAGTAAGCCCACTATTTCCTGAATAAACATGTTCATTATACATAAATTGATCCATTTCACTTGGACAAGCCAAAGAACCAATAGGTTCATTAATTCCAAAATTTATACCCCCATTATTAACAATTTCATAAGTTCTATCATTACAATAAATTGCTTTTTCTAATCTATTAGCATATCCAAGCATATTCTTTTTGAACCAATTATCTATAGTCATCTTTACTATAGAATCAGTTTGATTAATAGCATCACTTGCAATCATTATACCAATACTGCTATCTAAGTTTTGCCCCAAAATCAATCGTTCGTAATAAGCAGTAGTACCATCAATTTCATATACATAGGACAATTCTTCACATGTTCCACTACCATTCCAACATGTATAGCGTAAATTTGAATCATTAACTAACGAACTATAATTGCTACCTATAGTATTCATAGTTCCAGATAAAACATAATTACCATTTTCATAATTAAACTCTGTCCCAAACTTTATACTTCCAGATAATGATGGTAATTCGATAGCATAAAAACTATCCAACTTATACCCAACAGATACAGGAGGTGAATATCGTAACGAATTATAATTATAAGAAACTTGTCCTATAGTAGCATAATTAACATTATCTAAATTAAAACCATATACAGCTGCTTCCGTATCAGAAATAATTGTTTGAACATAATACAAAGTTGTACAAGTACCTGTTAAATTAAGACATGTATACTTACCAGCTCCATAAGTTGATATATCAGTTAATGTAAACGAATTATTATCATAAGTAAAACCTGTACCATACAAATAATTATCAACACTCAAATCAACAGTATCACTAATCATTCCAACTATACCTAAATGATTACTTCTGTTACTATTACATTGTCCATTTACCGGCTGGCCATTATATACCATTTTAAGTCCACCAAAATCTGTAGACCGTACTACCTGCCAACAAAACCCTCCAAATATTACATTTCTCTTATCAGAACATTTATCAAAGTAAACCTTAGTAGCTGATCTATAATTAAACGATCCAATAGATGGAGTTATATTACCATTATATTTAGTTATACAAGTATTATCAGCAGCTAAATTCTCTAACAAATTTTCAATGGTTCCATCTTCTTCAGAAGTTTGAGTATAATTAAGAGTATACGTTAAATCAAGATTAATATCATTTATAGGCATATTATTTAAATCATCTTTGTATTCTAACCTAACAATAGCTCTTTTTCTAGTACCAGGATTTAATAAATCATTAACTTGCACATCATCCCCATAATCATACTTAATAGTAACATCTAAAAAATCCTCTGCTCCACTAGTTATCCCTTGAACACCAGCTAAAGATACCTTCCCAGGAATTGTTCCAGCATTTACTACATCAACACTAAATTCATAATAATCTCCAGGCAAGGATAACAATACAGAATAATTAATTGAAGTACTATTACTCTGTATGGCAGCCGGCGTTGTAGCCACAACAGAACCATTACTAATACTCAAGTTTTCAAAATGTATATCCCATGTATTAGCTGCTATAGTAGTATTTCCATTAATAGATAATGAAGCATTTAAATAAGCATAACCAATACTAATAAATAGTAATAAAAAGAACAAAGAAAAATACATTATTCTCTTTTTATGATTAACGAACTTTCTCCGCTTTAATAGCATCATAGTACATCACACCTATTATTACTAGTATACCAATATAAAGAAAAAAATAGAAGATATTTCTTCTATTTCATAAACAATTTTAATACACGATTTGTTTTAATTTATTTGCAACACTTACACTTACAAAATCATTCCATGTAACATCCCTCAGCACCTCATTACCCCTATAATTATAATATATATTATCTTGAATTCTTCTTACCTCTAAAAAAGCTTTCCCATTATAATATTTAATTTAATATCCAAAATAAAAAAGGTTTAAACCTTTTTTATTTATCATATCTAGTCTTGTTTTCAATATCTTTATTTAATAATTTAATAAAGTCTTTTCTAGATAATGTAACTGTTTCATCAGAACCACTTCTACGATATGAAACACTATTATCATCTACTTCTTTTTGTCCAAGTATTAATAGATAAGGTATCTTTTTAACAATAGCTTCCCTAGTTTTATATGATAATTTCTCATTACGATCATCTAATTCTACTCTAAACCCTAGTTTTTTTAATTCTTCATATACTTCTTTAGCATAATCTAAATGATATTTTTCATTAACAGGTATTACTTTAACTTGTACTGGAGCAAGCCATGGAGGAAGATATCCTCTAGTCTCTTCCAAGTAATAAGCAATTGTTCTGTCTATTGAACCAAATACCGCTCTATGTAATACTACAGGAGTCTTCTTTTCGCCATCTTGATCTACATATTTTAAATCAAATTTCATTGGTAGACAGAAATCTATTTGGCATGTAGATAAACTAAATTCATTACCTACAGCTGGTTTTAATTGAACATCTAATTTAGGTCCATAGAAAGCTGCTTCACCAATCTTTTCTACATAAGGCATACCAATATCATCCATAATCTTTCTTAAAGCATTTTCTGCTTTATCCCACATTTCATCATCTTGATGATATTTAACTTTATCTTCTGGATCTCTAAGTGATAATTCAAATCTAAAATCTTCTATTTTTAATTCTTTATATACTTCTAGTATTAATTCAACTACATTCTTAAACTCTGATTCTATTTGATCTGGAGTACAAAAGATGTGTGAATCATTTTGACAGAAAGTTCTAACTCTTTCTATTCCCTTTAATGAACCACTTGTTTCATAACGACAATCTCTAGCTATCTCCGCAATCCTTATAGGTAAATCTCTATATGAATGTATATCATTACTATATATTACCATATGATGAGGACAATTCATTGGACGTAATACATATTCTTCATCTTCTACCTCCATTATAGGAAACATTGCATCTTTATAATGTTCTAAATGACCAGAAGTTTTATATAGATTAACATTACCTAATGGTGGAGTTTGAACATGTAAATAACCTCTTTTAATCTCTTTATCTCTAATATAAGTTTCTAATATATTCCACATTGTAAAGCCATTAGGTAGATACATAGGAAGACCTCTACCTACTAAATCACTCATCATAAATATTCCTAATTCTTTACCTAATTTTCTATGATCTCTATTAGCTCTTTCTTCTAATTCTTTTAAATGAGCTTCTAATTCTTCTTCTGTAGGGAAACATACTCCGTAGATACGTTGAAGCATCTTATTGTTAGCATCCCCCTTCCAATAAGCTCCACTAAACTTAGTTAATTTAAAATTCTTACACAATTTAGTATTTTCAACATGTGGTCCGCGACAAAGATCAGTAAAATCTCCCTGCGTATAACAAGAAATTACATTTTCTTCTTCATCCATCCTAGATATTAAATCCATTTTATATGGATCATCTTTAAACATTTCTAATGCTTCTTCTTTACTAATTTCTTTCCTAATAATATTCTTGGCATCTTTAGCACATTTCTTCATTTCTTTTTCTATTTTGGCTAAATCTTCATCAGTAATTTTAGCATCCCCTAAATCTATATCATAATAGAAACCTTCTTCTACTACTGGTCCTACCCAAAATTTAGCATCTGGGTATAAATGCTTAACAGCTTGTGCAAGTAAATGAGCACAACTATGATTTAACTTATTTAAACTTTCATCTTCTTTAAAATTTATCATTTTATCTTCCTTCCTTTATCAGTTCTTTTTCCTATTTGTCTATTAAACTGCACACCATTTTTATTAGCATATAATTCTAATTTTGAAATAGTATCATGAATAATTCCTGCTTGCTCAGCTAGTTTTTCTTTTTCTTTTGAAGAGGTTCCTTGTTCTATAGCAAATCTTAAATCAAATAATTTCCTTTTCAACTCTTCATATTTTTCACTAAGCTCTTCCGCAGTATAATTCGCCCTTGTGGGCCATTCGGTTCGATCCATATGCATCACTTCCTTTAAAATAAAAACCACATTATTTGCAGGAGCAAATAATGCGGTACCATCCTTGTTTTTACTTAATTATAGATAACGGCATTAACCGAACCTTATTAGGTCTCTCAAGAAGGAGTAATTATTAACACTTCTATTAGTTTTCACCAGCCACTAACTCTCTATAAGAAATATCTTAATAATCATATCTTCTCTCACTGATTTACATCTAAAATATATAACAATTAGAAATATTTGTCAAATAAACCTTTTTAATTTTATTTGGTTTTAATCGTTGCTAGTTATCGCAAAATACACTTTTATAACTGTTTTTTATATCAAGACGTTAAATTAGAAATATTCTATTTGTTTATACATCTAATTCTCCAGTATCTATAACAGCTATATTTGGCAGGTAAAATATGACTCTTTCCCATACTTCCACCTACTCTATATTATAGAAAAAAGATAGTTATTCACTATCTTCATCGCCATTTCTATTTTTAAATTGTAATATAATAGGCGTCCCGCTAAAATCAAAATTCTTTCTTATTGTATTCTCTAAATATCTTTCATAACTAAAATGCACCAAACCCTTATTATTACATCTAAAAGTAAATTTAGGAGGACATATACCAGTCTGAGAACTAAAATATATCTTCAATTTCTTTCCCTTATAACCAGGCGCTTCGTGTAAATTAGTCGCATCAGTTATAACTGCATTTAATAAAGAAGTCTTTATTTCCTTATGATTATTATTATAAGCATTAATAATTTCTGGCATTAATGTATGTAATCTCTTCTTTGTTTTAGCAGATAAGAATACTATATTAACATATGTCATAAATTGAAATTCTGCTGCTATTAACTCTTTCCACTTTTTCATTTGCTCATCTTTATTTTCAATTACATCCCATTTATTAACAACTAATACTAATCCCTTTCCTGCTTCAATAGCATAAGAAGCAATATGTTTATCGTGCTCTATTATTCCTTCCGAAGCATCTATTACTAATACACAAACATTACTTCTTTCAATAGCTTTCAAACTTCTAATTAACGAATACTTTTCAACCGATTCAAATATCCTACCTTTTTTACGCATACCAGCAGTATCAATAACTATAAAATCTTCTCCGTTATATTTAAATCTCGTATCTATAGCATCCCTAGTTGTTCCTGCAACATTAGATACAATAGACCTATCTTGATTTAAAATAGCATTTATTAAACTACTCTTTCCTACATTAGGTCTGCCAATGATAGAAAATTTTAAAACATCTTCTTCTGTTTCATTAGAAACTGGTAATCCCTCTACTAAAGAATCCATCATTTCCGTAAATCCCAAACTATGTAAAGCCGAAATCGGAATAATATGTTCAAAACCAAGTTCATAATAATAATGTTGTCTTTCTTCTATTAATTTAACATTATCTAATTTATTTAATAATACAATTACCTTCTTATCTGTCTTAATTAGCATATCTCTTACTTTATAATCGTCAATAGTCAAATCTTCTCGCCCATCAACGATAAATAGAATAACATCACTTTCTTCTATAGCTAACTCAGCTTGCAAAATAATATCTTTATTAAAATCTCCAGCCCCATAATCAATACCACCAGTATCAATAAGCAAAAATGAATAATCTTTATAATTAACCGTACCATATATTCTATCTCTTGTAATACCAGGTTCATCCATTATTATAGCTTTGTTTTCTTTAATCAGTTTATTAAAGATAGTACTTTTACCAACATTCGGCTTACCTATTAAACATACAGTTCTTTTCATAATAACCCCTCCAAGCTAAACTATTTTATCAAAAAAAAGGGAATAAGTAAATTATTAGCCAATTAAAATACTATCCCCATTTTGATAATAAAAACTCTTATAACTTCCATTCCCAACCTTTATAGAATCAGCACAAAAATTACCATCATCTTGATTCTTATAAACAATTTGAGCATTAATTCTTTTATTAACTACATAAACAGCCACTTTATAATCTAACATACTAGAATAAGTTCTTGGATCTAAAAACTCTGTTTCATAAGCATTCTTACCAACTTTTTCTAATTTCAAAAATTCACGGTCTGCTAACGTGCTAATAGTAGTTAATTGACAATGATCTATAACTTTTCCTCCTATATTGCATATTTCATTGTCATCCATCAAACTAGAATCATCGCCACCAACAGTATCATCTATATATTGAAAGTATTCTTCGCCATATAATTGTGCAGCTTTGATAGCAGTTTTTACTTTCCCACAAAACATATTAGCTTTATTCTTATTAGCTAAAGATAAAATAGCTGGTGTAACCAATACCATTAAAACAGCCATAATTGCGATTGTAACAAGCAGTTCAACCAACGTAAATCCTTTCTTCATTACCAAACCTTAACCTTTCCATGTGAAACAGAAGCATCATGCTCTTCCTCATAATAATAATTAAATACTTTAGACGGATTAGCGTCTTTTATCTCAGCATCTTCTTTATTACAATATCTAGAATCATCTATTTTTTTATATACGTATTTAGCATATACTCTTTCATTATCCACATATACCAAGACGTAATCATTTTTCATAGAAACCCAAGTTCTAGGATCCAAAAACTCATCATATACCTTTTTATCATCAGTAGATTTAACATGATCAAGCTCTTTTTTCAAATATCCCTTAGCCATTAATGCATTGATAGAAATAAACTGACAAGAAGACATACCAGACTCCATTACTAGCGAACAAGATCTTTCAGCAATTTTATCTCCCTTTATAGTTTCTTTAACATCATTACCATATAATCTACCGGCTCTTTCAATAGTATCAACTTTAGAACAATACATCTTCTTTTTCATGTTTTCTTGAAAGACTAAAGCTGACGGAACTGCCACTACTGTTAATAGTGTAATAATGGTGATTACAGCTAATATTTCAATTAAAGTAAATCCTTTATTATTCATTAATTCACCTACTATTCATATTCATTATAATACATTTTAACTCAATAAAAAAGATACTATTTAGTATCTAGACAAACTTTGATAATATTATGCACATCTTCTTTTCCTTCTTTTGTTACACTAGAAAAATAAACAATATTATCATTAGGTCCCAACTCGAAAGCACTAGTAAACTTACTCTCTACTTTAGCCTTTTCACTTTGTTTAAGTTTATCACACTTAGTAGCTACTATAGTAACATCTAATTTATAATACTTAATAAAATTAAACATTAATAAGTCATCTTCCATTATTTTATGTCTACTATCTACTAGTAAAAAAACCCTTTTTAAATTATCTCTAGTCTTTAAATACTCTTCTATCATTAACCCAAACTTCTTTTGTGTTTCTTTAGAAGTTGTAGCATACCCATATCCTGGAACATCTACTAAATAAAAATCATTATTAACCAAATAAAAATTCAAAGTTTGTGTTTTCCCTGGCGTAGCACTAGTATGTGCCATATTTTTTCTATTTATTAAAGTATTAATGAAACTACTCTTTCCCACGTTACTTCTACCAACCAATAAAAACTCCGACTTATTATCAGTAGGATACTGACTCTCTCTTACAGCAATAGTTTCTAACATTACTGATTCGATTTTCATCTCCATCACCTAAATAAATTATAAGCTATTTTCTCAGCAAATGCAAATCACCCCAAATAAAAGCCCCATATTATGAGGCTTTATTCTTTTTTTCGCTCTTTAATTTTTTCTTCAACTCTTTAAAAGCTTCTTTATTATCAGGCGTGAATCCTAATCTAATAGCACTATTTCTAGCCACTAATTCTTCCATTATCTTTTCATAATTATCTCTTGCATTCAACGCCACCATCGCTTGCTTTCCATTATTAGTAGTTACCATTAAACATTTATAAGATACAAAACCATTTACTCTTTGAATATGTTTATATACCCAAAATATATCTTCATACTTAAAATATTGTAGATTTGCAACATCAAACAAATAACTCTTCGTTAAATATATTTGACCTTTTTCAAAGAAAATAGCTTCACCGCTATATATTTCTTGATTTATTCTTTCTGCATCTTCTTTATTCATTTTTTTCATTTTAATCTTATAAACGATTAACATAACAATTGCAACAATTACGGCGACTATTCCACCAATTAAGCCAAGATAGAATACTATGTATTGGAACGGAGCCAATGCAGATTCATCCTTAACCAAATCAATACAAACATCTCCAAAATATCTATCATAATCACTAATTGTTAATTTATTCTCTAGTTGATCTGCAAATGCTACATTATAATCATCTATCGCAAATTGTTTCACTTCTTCTGGCACTTCTGAAGTATAACCAACTAACTCATTTTCATTAGATGAAAAAGCAGAACTAAGAGTAGCTGCTTTTGCTTTACTCATCTTAGCTATATAATAATACTTATCATTATATACTATATAATATGCAGCACTAGGATCACTCTTTTCCGCCAACAAAATAGGTTTACCTGTTATTTTTAATTTTACTTTGATATTCTCTTTAGAAGTAGCTTTACTAGTAATTACTTCCTCTAAATCATAAGTTTCCCTTGTCTTATCTTCAACTATTCTTAAGCCCCACATATAAGACAAAATAGCTACAATTATAATTCCAAAGGCTATATAAAGAAAATTCTTTTTACTTTTCCAACCTTTTTTAATATTTTCATTTTCAAATAGGTTCATATAACCACTCTCCTAGTATGATTATAACATGGTAAATACCTCTAACCAACAATTATTTTTTTCTCATCGAAAGAGCTATTCTTTCAGCTTGGCCTTTAGCACTCTCATCATAAATTATTTTATAATCATATGCAATTTCAGGCAATTTAGAACCAGGCAGAGCAAAATTATAAGGTTGAGCAAATCCAGCTTTACTCATCTCCCCAAAATAGGTATGTTCCATTTGCCATCCGTGGTAAAATAACGGTTGGCTAGTCCGGCTAACATAAGTACTAACAACCTGTCCTCCCGACTCAACCAAATTTGATAAGTTTTTCGTCAATATACTAATAGAGTTATTTATTCGTTCCATATCAGCTTTTTCTCCACTCGCATCTGTACAATAGGCTTTTGCTAACAAATCTCCTATATATACAACATCATACTTCTTGTGTGTATCACTTATAGCATCAGGCGAAAACAAATCCATCTCACTAATAGAAGCTTTCTTTAAGCTTGGTATATATTCATTATAAGATTCTATATCCTTTGGCACATATTTACTATCTTCGTGATTGAATAAAGTACCACAAAATCCACCATTTTCATAATGTTTTAACCAAAAATCACGTGCTTCCCTCTCATAGCCACCCTGACAAGGAACATTTTTAAGCCATTCATAAAACCTCTTATCTCCCTTTTCAAAAAAGTCACTACCAAGTTGCCAAGCCCTCTTAAATTCTAACATCCATACTCTTAGATGATAATATAAAAGCTCTAAATAATTATCACTGAACCCCTCAATATTATTAACACCATATTTAGGCAATAATAATAAAGGATCACCATTTTGAATATTACAAAGAACATCTCCACGAACTCCACAGGTACTATATATTTTATCAATATTAACTATAGAACCGGTAGAAATAGAACTATTTCCTAAAGCTTTCATTTGTTTATTATTTAATACACCATTAGCAGCCATCAAACAATCATCTAAACATCTCGCCCCCATAAAGTCTCCTCCATTCGTTTAGGTATTATACAACAAAAATAGAAGAACTCCAAGTTCTTCTATGATCCGGTACTATAATACTTACTCATTCCATAATTAAATATCTTCGTACCTACTAATAATACAATAAATGATATAAGAGGTAAAAATACATATAATAAGTTATTTGTCTTTCCTATTAAATAATTCAATGGATAATAATTAATAATTGTTATTGGAATTACAAAAGTAAATACCAGTCTTAATGCCCTTCTATAAATACGCATCGGATACTCAGCAAATTGTTTACCACCATTAGTAATAATATTTACTACTTCTAAACCTTGTATAGTATAAAAACACATTGTCGCTCCCATTATAAATAATCCTAAAAATAACATTAATCCGCCTAAAAACATATTAAATAATAATAATATCTTCCAAAAACTAAAGCTTCTTATTAATTTAATACTACTATAAACAAACAAACCTAAGGCGGTAATTACTCTACTGAGTTTTTCATAACACACATCACTACCAAATATTTGTAAATAAACATTTCTAGGTCTAATAAGTAAAATATCAAAATCTCCCTTTATAATCAATTTAGAGAAATTATCAAATCCCCTAAAAAACATTTCACAAAAAGAGAAAGATAACCAAATAGTACTAAAACTCAGTAAAACTTCATTAACATCATACATATCAAGCAAATTAAACTTGCTAAACAAAGCATATACCGCAAATAATTCTATTAACATATATAAACCTTGAGATATTAAACTTAGTATAAATGACAACCTATATTCTAAACTAACTTTCAAATGAATAGTTAAATAATTCTTTATTAAATTCATACTACCCACCCTGTATACATACTTTCTTTAATGCTTTTTTAATTAATAGGTTCCCACTAACAATAAGTATTATTATCCAAATAATCTGTAATATAATTATTTCTTTCGCCTCTATAATATTTATATTACCAGAATAAATTCTAAAAGAAGCATCTCCAATAAGTCTAAAAGGCATATATTTTGTTACATTTACTAAAATATTAGGAAGTAATGGTACAGGTATAGCAAATCCTGATAGCAATTCACCAATACTACATACTATACTAGTTATTCCTTTACTTTCTAAAGTAAAGAAAGTAATAGAATGAATAATCATACATAACCCAACTACCACAAAAGACCCTAGTATTAATGAAATAACAAATAGTCCAAACGCTTCCAGAGATATTGGTAAAACTAAACGATAAGGTTCAGGAAGAAGTACAGCAATTATCAAAACTGGTATACATCTAAGTGCAACTGCCGCATACTTTTTTGATAACAACCTAACATACCACCAAAAATAAAGACTATAAGGACGACATAATTCATATGCTACTGTACCACTTTTAATCTTTTCCAATATCTCAGCGTCATTAACCCTTATATAAATAAGAGAAAAGAACGACTGCATTAACCACACATAACATATTATTTCTTTAAAACTAATCGCTCCTATACTAGCATGAGTATAAAAAGCTTCATATAGTAAACAATATAATATTCCCCAGAATACTTGCGTACATAACCCCGAAATTGCTGCTGCTTTATACTGTAACCCCATCATTAATTCTGTTTTAAAATATTTTAAATATCCACTCATAAATCGTAATCTTTATACAACTTAACTATTATATTATCTATGTCTTCGTTTATTATATTTACATCTTCTATATCACTTATTTCTGTATATTTTTTAATAACACTAGATACAGATATTTTAGATATATCCACATCTAATACTACTTTATTCTTTTTCTTTTCTACAATTATAATATTGTTAATATCTGGTTGTCTTTTTAAGTTTTTATATATTATTTCTAATCTTTTACTATTCGAAAATTTATTCTTAATACCAGTCAAAGTTCCATCATATAGTTTTTTGCCATGACCAATTACCATTAATCTATTGGTTAAAGCTTCAATATCACTCATATCATGAGAAGTAAGAATTACCGTTACTTTTTTCTTCTTGCTTATTTCTTTAATAAATTTTCTAACTTCCAATTTAGATACCGCATCCAAACCAATAGTTGGTTCGTCTAGAAATAATACTTTCGGATTATGAAGTAAAGATGCCGCTATCTCTGCTCGCATTCTCTGCCCTAAGCTTAACTGCCTAACTGGAATTGTAAGAAGTTCTTCTAAACTTAATAATTCAACCAGTTCTTTTTTTGTTTCATTATAATCTTTATCACTTATTCTATAGATACTCTTTAATAATTCAAAAGAATCTATAACCGGAATATCCCACCATAGTTGTGATTTCTGTCCAAAAACAACCCCAATATTTTTTACATATTGTTTCCTATCTTTAAAGGGATCAAAACCAGCAACGCTAATAGTCCCACTATCAGCTTTTAATATTCCACAAAGCATCTTTATTGTTGTTGATTTACCAGCTCCATTTGGCCCAATATAACCAACAATCTCACCTTTTTCAATGTCAAAAGAGATATTATCAACTGCCTTAATAGTTTTATACTTTCTCTTAATCAACGATTTAAAGGCGTTTCTAAGTCCACTTTCCCGTTGCATTACTTTAAACTCTTTGTTTAAATTTTTAACACTGATAAAACTCATAAATCCTCCTACTATATTAACAATTTTAAAAAAGATACATATATTTAATATGTACCTCTAACAGCCGATTTTCCTTTCTACTCTCCTTCCTATACAAAGCAAAAAACCCACATATAAAAATGTAGTACATATCAAAATATAAGTTCTCAAATAAAAAAGTCAAACCAAATATACAACAAAAAAAGAGTAAAGTCAATTACTCTTTTTAAATAAAGATAATTATTTAGAAAAGCATCCTTGTATTCTTTCTTGTATTGATTCCTCAATATATCCCTTTTCAAAATCAAATTCAGCTTCAGATAATAATATCCTTTCATTTCCCCTAGTATATTTAAAACAATCAATAACATCTTCAGCATGTACAATATCATAAATAGTATTACTACCGTCCTCATCAAAGAAAAGACATCTTTCTAAAAAAGGAGTACCACCAGAAATGTTATACGATTCAATAATCATTTTTTTCATATATGCATCACTTATCTGATAACTTATTCTTTGACATGAAAAGACATTGTCTCCATAACAAGGAGCATAAGGAGAAGCCTCACTATTTTTTAAACTAAGACTATCAATAAGACCAAACAATCCAATCCAACTAGTAGCTTTTCTATACTTAAGCACAAGTTTATTACCAACAATTATTAAATTATCCAATATCATATTCTGATGATTATCACCATACTTAATACGAAGTTTTTTAAAACCTAAAACATATTCCCATAATTTCATACTTTTCAAATTAAATCTGAATATATCATCACTATAACAACCATTATATTTTTTTAATTCTTCTATACATCTTTCATAATCATATATCTCTAATTTAGAAAGTCCTTCATTTGGTAATTCTTCTTTTAACTGATTTTCAATAATACTTTGTGCATTAATAACAAGTTTTTTTTCCATTTCTTTTTCCCTCTTTTAATAATAAAATATTGAAAATTATTGTATTATATACTATATAATAAGTCAATAAAAAAGCCTATCTACGATAAGCTCTCTATACCTCTTTAGGTAGTTCTACTTGTTCTTCTCCATTTGTTTTATTTTCTACAACATTATTATTTGATTGTATAGTATCATAACTTTTTATTTTTGTTTCCATCTTCTTTTTATATCTTATAAAGAAGATAATACCAGCAATAATTATTATTGCTTCAATAATAGATATTATTAAAAATGGATTTAGTTTCTTTTTCTTTTCTTGACAAGCAATAGTTAATTCTTTATCCCTAGTCTTTACAAAATAATCTGTCCCCTTATCAATTTCAAATACTATATAACCATTTACAACCTCGATATTATCTTTAATTTTACTATTACTAGAATCACTATTATTATAATAGTACAATTCTAATCTAGTACCATTCTTATATTTGTCTCCAACATATATTTTAACTTTAGTTCCATTAGGGAACTCCTCTTTATGACCAAACTGTATACTAATTCCCTCATCATAATCAAATTTGTTTTTATATTTATCATAGTTTGTTTCTTTAATTATCTTAGTATTTAAATCTTTAACATTATCTAAATCTTTGCTAGATATAATAAAACTATATACTTCTTTATTCTTATTATCATATTTAACAAACCTTACATCTTTACCCTTTTCTTTAATCAATGTTAAAGCATCGGAACTAATGATATCGTCATCTTTTAGCATTATTTCAACACTATCTTCATTATTAAGTGCATCCTTTAAGTCGCTTAAATAGTACTTATCTTTCTTTCTGTTTACTACAAGACTATATTCTTTCTTTGTACCATCTTCAGCAATAACTACTATCTTAAAATTATTCTCACCTAGAGCTAATTCATGTTCTCCTATTCCCGTAACTGAAGCTTTACTATCTTCAACTACAGCATTAATCTTAATTTTACCCACTTGGTTATTAACAACCAATCTATAATTATTATTATCAACCGTTTCCAAGTTATATCCTTCAACATTCAACTCTTTTAAATTAGTATTATTCGATTTCTTTTCTTCAATCTTCTTCTCGGTTTCTTTATTAATAACCGGTCTAGAAGGAGTTGTAGGTGTAACAGGTGTTGGCGTAGGAGCCGGAGTAGGTGCCGGACGATTATCGAACGTTACAGAAACAGAACCAGAGGGATAAGTAGTCACATCTGTATCATAGTCAGTAATATCCCCTGACAGTTTAACAGTTAGTGTTGATGGTGAATTAGCCGTCAAAGTATATGATTTAGAACAGCTAGCATTACTATCCATATTAAATCCAACAATAGTATCATTAACAGCACCACTTACCGCTAAATTCCAAGTACCTGCAAAACAGTTAACTGTAACAGTAACACTATCACCAACATAAGCATTTTGCGAACTAATAGAAATATTAGCA